>JBDZVK010000073.1:0-6417 GCA_040255725.1 Actinomycetota bacterium | reverse complement strand
GAAGACGACCTGAACGAGATCACCACGGCGATCGCCGCGGGGCAGACGCCGGCGGAGATTCCGGGCTGCACCTCCTGAGCCGGCGTCCCGGCCGGAGCACCCGAGGCCTGCCGTGACGGGTGAGCAGCGTCACGACGTCGTCGTCGTCGGCGGCGGGCCGGGTGGAGCGGCTGCCGCGTACTGGTGCGCGCGGCACGGTCTCGACACGGTGGTCGTCGAGAAGGCCGCGTTTCCCCGCGACAAGGTCTGCGGCGACGGGCTGACCCCGCGGGCGGTTCTGCAACTGGGAGACATGGGCCTGGGTGACTGGCTCGCGACGAAGCACCCGAACGAAGGCCTGCGCACCCAGGCGCACGGCATCACCCTCGAGCTGCCCTGGCCCGACCATTCACGCTTTCCCAACCGCGGCTACGTGGTGCGGCGCACCGAACTCGACGAGGTCGTCACCCGCCACGCCACCAACGCCGGCGCGACGCTCTTCGACGCCACCGAGGCCACGGCACCGATCCTGTCCGACGGGCTCGTGCGGGGGGTGAGCGTCGTCGACAAGGCCTCCGGAGAGACGCGCGAGCTGCCCGCCCGGTTCGTCGTGCTCGCCGAAGGGGCCAACGCGCGCATCGGCCGGGCGCTCGGCGCGGTCCGCAACCGCGCCTACCCGATGGGGCTCGCCATCCGCGGCTACTACGCCTCGCCGCTGGCCTCGGACCCGTGGATCGAGAGCGCCCTCGACGTCCGCGACCGCAACGGCGCGGCGATGCCGGGATACGGCTGGGTGTTCCCCCTCGGCGACGGCACGGTCAACGTCGGGATCGGGCTGTTGAGCACCTTCCGCGACTACAAAGGCGCCAACACCAACCACATGATGGCCGAGTGGTTGCGCACCGCGCCGGCGCACTGGGGGCTCGACCCCGAGGCCCCGGTCGGCGACGTCAAGGGCGGGCGACTGCCGATGGCCGGTTCGATCGAACCGAAGGTCGGTCCGAACTGGGTGGCGATCGGCGACGCCGCCGGATTCATCAACCCGTTCAACGGCGAGGGCATCGACTACGCGTACGAGACCGGCCGGCTCGCCGCCGAACTGATCGCCGAGTCGATCGCCACCGGCGACGGTCTGGCGCTCGCCCGCTACCCCCGGCTGCTCGACGCGGAGTACGGCCTGTACTTCAAGGTGGCCCGGCTGTTCATGTCGCTCATGGGCAACCCGGCGCTGCTGCGCGAGCTCACCCGGGTGGGCATGCATTCGAAATCGTTGATGGAGTGGGTGCTGGCGATCATGGCGAACCTGTTGGAGCCCGACGAGATCGGTCCCGCCGAAGCGGTGTACAAGGTCGTGTCGACCATGGCTCGCGCCGTCCCCGCCCCCGCCTGAGCCCATGGCCCGCCGGCCGGTCCGCTTCTGAAATCTGAAGCGAAAACCCGCCCACAGCGGCAGATCCCTCCAGATTTCGGTGAGGGCCCGGGGTCAATGCGGAGGAGCGACTCCCGCGACACGGCCCGTCGGTGGAATCGGATCGACCCAGCCGCCCAGATCCGAGGCCAGGTCGTCGGACTCGGGCGGGCCGATCCGCCCCTCGTCGTAGAGGCGCAGCCTCGGCGGGTTCTGCAGGAGCGGGTCCACGATCCGCCACTGTTCGTCGAGCGCGTCGGTCCGGCCGAAACGCCGGGTCTCGCCGACGATCGCATCTTCCAACAGACGTTGGTACGCGTCCTCACGGTGGCCCAGCACCGCCTCGTGCGACACCTGCAGATCGACCGGTTGGGTCCGCAGCGCCTCACCCGGTGCCTTGGCCAACAGGTGCAACATGATGCCGTCGTCGGCCCCGAGGCGGAACCGCAAACGGTTCGGTTCGGCCACCTCCGACCGGTCGTCGGTGAACAGCAGGCGCGGCGGCGACGCGAACGTCACGACCGCCTCGGTGGCGTTCACGCCGAGTCCTTTGCCCGCCCGGATCAACCACGGCACCCCGGCCCAGCGCCACGAGTCGATCACGAAGCGCACCGCCACGAACGTCTCGGTGTCGGAATGCGGATCGACGCCGTCCGCGTCCTTGTAGGAGCGGTACTGGCCCCGCACGGTCGATGCCGGATCGAACGCCCGCACCTGCCGCAGCAGCTTGTAGCGCTCATCGTGCAGGTCGTCGGCCTCGGAACCCGCCGGAGGTTCCATCGCCATGAGCGCCACGATCTGCAACAGGTGGTTCTGGACCACGTCGCGCAGCGCCCCCACGCTCTCGTAGAACCCGCCCCGCGACCCGACGCCGAAGTCCTCGGCCATCGTGATCTGCACGCTCGAGATGAAGTTGCGGTTCCACACCGGCTCGAGCAGTGAGTTCGCGAAGCGGAACACCAACAGGTTCTCGATCGGCTCCTTGCCGAGGAAGTGGTCGATGCGGAAGATCCGGTCTTCGGGGAACACGTCGTGCAGACACCGGTTCAGCTCGTCGGCCGACTTCCGGTCACGCCCGAACGGCTTTTCCACGACGACCCGGCCGGCGTCGCCCAGCCCGACACGCGCCAACCCGGCGACGACATCGGCGAAACGTTCGGGCGGGATCGCCAGGTAGAACAGCGGTTGATCGCATCCGACCAAGTGCTCGGCGAGGGTGTCGAACGTCGTCGGGTCGCGGTAGTCGCCGCTCACGTACGACAACCGCGGGGCGAGCCGCGACCACCGGTCCGGCTCGGGCGGGTCGCCCGCCGCGCCGACCGCCTCGTGGAACCGGTCGCGCAGGTCGTCGTCGGTCCATTTCGACGACGACACCCCGATGACCGGCATGTCGAGGCGTCCGGCGTGATGGATGGCCCACAGCGCCGGGAAGATCCGCTTGTAGGCGAGATCGCCGGTGGCGCCGAAGAGCACCACCGCGTCGGCCCGGAGCGGCGTACTCCGAGAAGTGTTCATGAGCGGACCGTCCTCTCCGCCGCCATCGCGGCGATCGCGACGACCTCGTCGACGACCGAGTCGTCGTGGGACAACCCCGGGAACGCGACCTCGTACGCTCCGGGGGCCATGGCGACCCCGCCATCGAGCATCGCATGGAAGAACCGGGCGTAGACCGTCTCGTCGGTCGTCTTCGCCTCTGCAAAGTCGCGTGGCTGACGCGCACCCGCGAACACCCCGACCAGGTTGCCCGCCGTCGACGCGACCAGCGGCGCACCGGATTCGGCGAACGCCTTCGACAGGCCGTCGGTCAACCGCTGTGCCGTCCGACCGAGCCGGGTGTAGGCGGTGTCGTCGAGCAGTTCGAGCGCGGCGAGCCCCGCCGCGGTCGCGAGCGGGTTCCCCGACAGGGTGCCCGCCTGGTACACCGGCCCGAGCGGGGCGAGCCGCTCCATGATCTCGGCGCGGCCGCCGAACGCCCCGACCGGCAGCCCCCCACCGATCACCTTGCCGAGGGTGACCAGGTCGGGCGTCACGCCGGTCAGCGCCGCCGCGCCGCCACGGGCGACCCGGAATCCGGTGATCACCTCGTCGAAGATCAACAACGCCCCGACCCGCGCGCACTCGGCGGCGAGGCCTTCGAGGAATCCCTCGACCGGTGGCACCAGGCCCATGTTGGCGGCGATCGGTTCGACGATCACCGCGGCGACGGTCTCGTCGAGTTCGGGCACGACGTTGTAGGGCAACACGACCGTGGCCGCGACCGCGCCCGCGGGCACCCCCGCCGACCCGGCCACGCCGACCACGTCGTCGGTGAGCTGCGCGACCGACGAACCGGCCTCCGCGAGCAACGAATCGGAATGGCCGTGGTAGTTGCCCGCGAACTTCACCAGACGCTCCCGCCCCGTGAACCCGCGGGCGAGGCGGATCGCGCTCATCGTCGCCTCGGTGCCGCTCGAGACCAGGCGCACCTGATCGATGCCACCGATCGCGTCGACGATCGTCTCGGCGAGCAGCACCTCGCGCTCGGTGGGCGCGCCGTACGAGGTGCCCTCCCGGGCCGCCCGGCCCACCGCGTCGACGACGGCGGGGTGCGCATGACCGGCGATGATCGCCCCGTAGGACTGCACCAGGTCGATGCGCCGGCGCCCCTCGACGTCGGTGACGTACGGGCCGTCCGCCGACGCCACGAAGTACGGCGTGCCACCGACCGAACCGAATGCCCGCACCGGCGAGTTCACCCCGCCCGGGATCACCCGCCGGGCCCGTGCGAACCAGTCGGTGTTGGTCGTGGTGCCCGTCATGTGAGCACGTCTGCGACCGACGCGGCCGCGTAGGTCAGGATCACATCGGCCCCCGCCCGTTTGATCGCGCCGAGCTGTTCGAGCATCACCGCGTCGCCGTCGATCCAGCCCCGCTCGGCGGCGGCGTGGACCATGGCGTACTCGCCCGACACCTGGTACGCGGCGAGCGGCACGTCGACGGCGGCGCGCGCCTCGGCGAGCACGTCGAGGTAGGCCAGTGCCGGTTTCACCATGATCACGTCCGCACCCTCCTCGATGTCGGCGCGGATCTCCACGAGCGACTCGCGCACGTTGCGTGGGTCCTGCTGGTACGCGCGGCGGTCACCGCCACCGACGATCTCGACGTCGACCGCGTCGCGGAACGGTCCGTACAGCGCCGACGCGTACTTCGCCGCATACGCCATGATCGCGATGTCGGTGTGGCCGGCGCCGTCGAGTGCGGCGCGGATCGCGCCCACCTGGCCGTCCATCATCCCCGATGGCGCGACGACGTGCGCCCCGGCAGCCGCCTGCGCGAGGGCGACCGACGCGTAGCGTTCGAGGGTGGCGTCGTTCAGCACCGCACCGGCGTCGTCGACGAGCCCGCAGTGGCCGTGGTCGGTGTACTCGTCGAGGCACAGATCGGCCATCAGCACGACGTCGTCGCCGAACGCGTCGCGCAGGTCACCCAGGGCGACCTGGACGATGCCGTCCGGGTCGTCGGCGCCGCTCCCCCGGGCGTCCTTGGCCAGCGGGACCCCGAAGAGGATCACGCCCGGGATGCCCAGGTCGACCAGGCGCTTCACCTCCGCGGTCAGCGACGACCGCGTGTGCTGGACGACCCCGGGAAGCGACGAGATCGGCTGCGGGGCATCGATCCCCTCCCGCACGAACAGCGGGGCGACCAGGTCGTCGACGCCCAGGCGGGTCTCCGCGACCAGGCGACGCAGTGCGGGGGTGCGGCGCAGCCGGCGGGGGCGTCGGAGGGGAAATGACACGTCGTTCACGCTACAACCGGACCCGCGGCCCCTCCTCGCGCGCTCTTCGACGTCACGCCGCGAACTCGTCGCAGTCGTGACCGCAAAGCGGGAGCAACTGCGACGAGTTCCCGTGCAAAGACGAGGCGCTGGTGGGCGGGGGCTCCGGCCGGTCGTGGCGGCATGAGGACCGGGAGCGGCCCCGGGCACGGGTCCGGGTACGGGTACCGTGTGGCGATGGACCGGGACTGGGTGCACCACGCGATCGCGTTGGTCGAGGCCGACGCCAACCGCTCCGCCGACACCCATCTCATCGCCGTACCGATTCCCACGTCGCTGGGCGTGGAGGTGTACCTCAAGGACGAGTCGGCCCACCCCACCGGCAGCCTGAAGCACCGGCTCGCCCGCTCCCTCGTGCTGTACGAACTCTGCAACGGTCGCATCGGCCCCGACACGCCGCTCGTCGAGTGTTCCTCGGGTTCGACCGCGGTGTCCGAGGCCTACTTCGCCCGCCTGCTCGGTCTCTCCTTCACCGCGGTGATGCCCGCGGGCACCTCTCCCGAGAAGGTCGACCAGATCCGCTTCTACGGTGGCACCTGTCACCTGGTGGAGGACCCCGATGCCGACCTCGACGCCGAAGCCCGCCGCCTCGCCGCCGCCACCGACGGCTGCTTCCTCGACCAGTTCACCAACGCGGAGCGGGCGACCGACTGGCGCGGCAACAACAACATCGCCGAGTCGATCTTCGATCAGCTCGCCCGTGAGCCGCACCCGACGCCGTCCTGGGTCGTGGTCGGCGCGGGCACCGGCGGAACCTCGGCGACGATCGGTCGGTTCGTCCGCTGGCGTCAACTGGCGACGCAGGTGTGCCTGGTCGACCCGGAGGGTTCGGTCTACGCGGACGCGTGGGACCGGTCCCACGGCGCCGGTGCCGGCGCGGCGCGGACCGCTCGTGCCGGGGCCGTGGAACGCTCCGACGACGCCGACCGCGCCCGACCGGGTCGGATCGAAGGCATCGGCCGTCCCCGCGTCGAAGCATCATTCCTACCCGAGGTGATCGACCGGGCGATCCGCGTGCCCGACGCCGCGTCGGTGGCGGCGATGCGCACCCTGAACCGGTTGCTGGGACGCCGCGTGGGCGCCTCGACCGGCACCAACTTCTGGGGGATGTGCGCGTTGATCGGCGAGCTGCACGACGCCGGGAAGCCTGGCTCGGTGGTGGGGCTGCTGTGCGACGGCGGCGACCGCTACTCCCACACCGTGTACGACGACGCCT
>JBDZVK010000429.1:0-1968 GCA_040255725.1 Actinomycetota bacterium | reverse complement strand
CGACGAGCTGACTGCGGTGCGCGACCAGACGGGTCGACCAACCACCGCCGGTGTCGGCGCAGTAGCCGGTCTGCAGCCCGGGGGAGAGGTGACCGAAGGCGATGCGTTCGCAGTGGTTGGTGCGCCCCGCCGCGCACGAGGCACACACCGGCTCGATGCCGCGGACCGCGCAGTCGAGCACCGGGATGAGTACCGCTCTGGTGCCGTCGTCGAGGTCGCCCACGACTTCGTGGCCGGGGGTGAAGGGGAACGACACGATGGGTTCGAAGTAGCGCGACGAATGGCCGTCGATGGTGGCGAGATCCGAACCGCAGATGCCCGCCAGGCGGGGACGCAACTCGACCCAGTCGTCGGTCGGTGCGACCGGAGGGTCGGTATCGACGAGCGCGAGCGGTCCGGTGGTCGCGCCGCTGCCCGGACGGATCCCCGCGGTGAGACGGGCCGCCGCGTAGCGGGGGAGATCCCGGGAGAACTGCAGCGCCTTCATCGCCGGCCCGCCTTGGTCGCACGTTTGCGGTCGCGACGAGGCGACTCGGCGACGAGCGGCTCGCCCATGCGGGCCGCCAGCCGGGTGAGCAGATCGTCACCGCGCCGCCCGCGGCGTTGGGCGAGGGGGAGCAGCGGCGCCCCCGAACCCGATGACTTCTCCCAGTGCTCCACCAGCCAGCCACGTTTGCGGGCCAGCGCAGCGAGGCGCGCCTCGGGGTTCACTGCGACGGGGAAACCGACGGCTTCGAGCATCGACAGGTCACTGGTGGCGTCCGCGTACGCGACGGCTTCGGCGACGTCGAAGCCGTTGGCATCGGCGTAGTCGAAGAGCGCCTGGGCCCGGCTCTCCCCGGTCGGGGGTACGTCGGTGAGCCGTCCGGTGTAGCGCCGGGTGCCGTCGGCGTCGGTGGTTATCGACATGCGGGTGCAGACCACGTCGTCGAAGAGCGGTGAGAGCGGCGCGACCACGAAGTCCATCGCGCCGGTGATCAACACCGTGCGGTGGCCGAGTCGCCGGTGCTCGCGCACCCGGCGCAGGGCCGCCGGATACGCATTGGCCATGAGCAACTGGTTGAAGTGTTCGACGGCGTCGACGTCGAGTTGGTCGACGGGCGCGTCTTCGTAGCGTCGGTAGAAGCTGCGGAGGAAGTCCGAGCGGTCCCGGCGGTCCATGCGCAGCAGGCCCGGCGCGTCGACGAGCAGTCGTGCGGCGAACCGGGCCTTTTCGGCGCGGGGGAGTCCGCGGCTGGCGAGCCACGCATAGGTGGTGACCACGTTCGACGACAGGATCGTGTGTTCGAGGTCGAAGGCCGCGAACTGGCGGTCCGGTGCCAGGACCTGACGCCGCAGGCGTTTGGCCCGGGCGTCGGGGTCCTTGCGTCTGCCCGAGGTGTTGACGCGGGCGTGATCGATGACCGACGGGAGGTGGATCTCGGTGGCGTACACGTCCCAGTCGACCGCCCGGGGGTCGAAGGCGAACGTGGCCCGGTCGCTCTCGCCGAGGTCGTCCCAAAGGGCGAGCAGACGGGTGACGTCGTAGACCGCCTCGCACTCGGTGTACGCGCCGTACAGCTCCACGTAGGTCGCGGCCCGGGTGATGTCGTCGTGTTTCGCGGCGATGTCGTCGGCGAGGTCGACCTGACGGCCACGCAGGGGCAGGGCGCTCAGGGCGCGGCCGGCCACCTCCAGGGCCTTGTCGGCGCGGGCGAGTTGGGTCTGGACCCGTCCCCGCCCCGGGAACGACCATTCGGGCACCTGGATGGGTTGGCCCTTGGTGTCGTACAGCGGATGCTCGGTGAACCATTCCTGGACCATGTCGACCAGGTGCTGGTAGCCGAGCGGGTTCACCCCGCCCGAGGCGACCTGGTAGATCGTGGGCGCGTCCTGTTGCGTCCCGGGTCCGTTCGCGGCGACGGCGCAGATCGCGGCGACGACGAGGTCGACCGGGATGACGTCGACCGTTCCCTCGGGGATGCCGGG
>JBDZVK010000428.1:0-1968 GCA_040255725.1 Actinomycetota bacterium | reverse complement strand
GATCGCCCAGGCGTGGTCGCCGTCGGGGTCGTCGATGATCTGGCGCACCGACCAGGTCCGGCCCTGCTCGGTGATCACACACAGCGCCGGGCTCCGGGCGTCGCCGCCGATCTCGACCCGGTCGTGGGAGGCGAAGTACTCCTCGGTGGCCGACTCCCAGCGCGCGGCGTTCCATCCGGCGTCGCCGTCGAGTTCTCCCAGCGCGGCGTAGTCGCGCCGGGCCAACAGCTCGACGCGCAGGAACAGCGCGTTGCGGACCAGCACCGTGAACGCCCGGCGGTTCGCGGTCACCGGTGGCGGCGGCGCGTCGGGCGGCGGTCCGGCCTCGGCGATGGTCTCGGGATGCTGGAGGCGTTCCCACTCGTCGATCAGGCTCGAGTCGACCTGGCGCACCAGCTCGCCCAGCCAGGCGATCAGGTCCGCGAGCTCGTCGTTCCACCGTTCGTCGGGGATCGTGCGCGACAGCGTCCGGTACGCATCCGACAGGTACCGCAGCAGCACCCCTTCGGAGCGGGCGATCGCGTGGAAGCGCACGTAGTCGGCGAAGTCCATCGAGCGTTCGAACATGTCGCGCACGACCGATTTCGGGCGCAGCTCGTGATCGGCCGCCCAGGGTTCTGAACGGCAGTAGACCTGGAACATCGGCTCCAGCAGTTCGGCCAGGGGCTGGGGCCAGGTGATGGTGTCGAGCTCGGCCATGCGTTCGTCATAGCCCAGCCCCTCGGCCTTCATCCGCGCGATCGCCTCGGACCTGGCCCGCTTGAGCTGCGACATCACCACCGGCCGCGGGTTCTCGAGCACGGCCTCGGCGATCGAGACGACGTCGAGCGCGTAGTCGGGGTCCTCGGGGTCCAACAGGTCGAGCGCCGCGACCGCGAACAACGACAGCGGCTGGTCGAGCGCGAAGGTGTCCTGGACCTCGTGCGCGAGGTGGTAACGGTGACCTTCGGGGCCGGGCGGAACCTGCGGGATGAGGATCTCCGCGTCGATCAACGACGCCTTGACGTCTTCGGCACGAGCCAGGTTCTCGGCGACCTCCGAACGGCGTGAATAGGGACTCTCGAGCAGCCGGGTGAGCTGGGCGTCGGCGTCGCCCGGGCGCTCCAGCACCGACAGCACCATGGCGTGGGTGACCCGCAGGTGCCCCTCCAACGGTTCGGGGTAGGCGTACACCAACCGCTCGAAGGTGGGCTTGCCCCACGACACCGTGCCCGGCGGGGGTTTGCGCGACCGCACGTTCTTGGGGTTCTTGCCCTTGGCGATCGCTTTGGCCTCGGCCTTGGCCTTCTCCACGGTGTGTTCGGGCGCGAGCGCGATGACCGTGCCGACCGAGTCGTAGCCGGCCCGCCCGGCCCGACCGCCGATCTGGTGGAACTCCCGGGCCGTCAACAGCCGGGTCTTCTCGCCGTCGTACTTGGAGAGCGCGGTGAGTACCACCGTGCGGATCGGCACGTTGATGCCCACCCCGAGCGTGTCGGTGCCACAGATCACCTTCAGCAGGCCGCGCTGGGCGAGCCGTTCCACCAGGCGCCGGTAGCGGGGCAGCATGCCGGCGTGGTGCACCCCGATACCGTTGCGCACGTACCGCGACAGTGTTCGGCCGAACCCCGCGGCGAAGCGGAAGTCGCCGATCTCGTCCGCGATCGCGTCCTTTTCTGCCCGGTCCGCCACGGCCATCGACGCCAACGCCTGGGCGCGCTCGATCGCTCCCGCCTGGGTGAAGTGCACGAGGTAGGCGGGCGTCCCGCCACCGGCGAGCAACTCGGCGACGGTGTCGGTGACGGTTTCGACCCGGTAGTCGTGCACGAGCGGCACGGGCCGGGTGGCCGAGACGACGTGGGCGACCTCGCGGCCGGTGCGGGCGGTGAGGTCGTCGACGAACGGGGTGACGTCACCGAGGGTCGCCGACAACAGCACGAAGCGGGTGTCGACCAGCTCCAGCAACGGCACCTGCCACGCCCAGCCGCG
>JBDZVK010000072.1:7085-10251 GCA_040255725.1 Actinomycetota bacterium | reverse complement strand
TGGTCCGCGATGCCGTCCCAGTAGTCGTGGTCGGTCGGCACCGGGGGCAATGTAGTGCCCGGGGCACGCGCCGGTGAGCGTGGCCGGCACACCTGAGCGGACGGCCACGCGTTGGCCGGTCGCGGTGACGGTCGCGGCGACGCTGCTCGCGGTCGCGCTGGGGCTGTGGCGCCTTGGGCGGCGGAGCTTCTGGTACGACGAGGCGTTCACCGTAGGGATCGTCGACCGTCCCCTCGGCGACGTCATCTGGCGGCTCACCCACTGGGAGGTCAACCAGTCGCCGTACTACCTGTTGTTCAGCGGGTGGTTCCGTCTGGGCCAGTCCGAGTCGTTCCTGCGACTGTTGTCGGTGGCGTTCGCCGTCGCCGCCGTACCCGCGATCTACGTGCTCGGTCGGCGGATCGCCGACGCCCGCGTCGGCGCGGTCGCGGCGGTGCTGCTGGCCGTGCACCCGCTCGTCGTGCAGTGGGGCCAGCAACTCCGGGCCTATTCGATGGTCGTGTTCCTCGTGATCGTCGCCACGATCCTGCTGCTGCGGGCGGTGGACGAACCCGGGAACACCTCGCGTTCGGTGCTCTATGCGATCGTGGCCGCGGTGACGATCTACACCCAGTTCTTCGCCCTGTTGGTGATCGTCGCGCATCTCGTGTGGGTGGCACTGCTGCGACCGATGCCCCGCCGGGTGGTCGTGGCCGCGACTGCGGCGCTCGCCGTGCTCGCGCTCCCGCTCGCCTGGTATCTGGCCACCTACCACGGAGACCCTCTCGCCTGGGTCTCGGGCAGCGGCAACAGCATCCTGGTCGCGGCGCGCGGGTTGACCGGAGGGCGCGGCATGAACGTCGTCGCGTACACCCTGGCCGTGCTCGCGGGCCTGTGGGCACTGGCGCGACAGGGCGCGAAGGCGGGGTCCCCCTTGCTCCGCGACCGACCCACGTGGACACTCGTTCTGCCGTTGCTGTGGTTGGTCCTGCCGCTGGCGATCACGGTCGTCGTCTCGCTCACGGCGAAACCGCTCCTGGAGGCGCGATTTCTGATCGTGGTGGTGCCGGCACTGGTGCTCGTGGCCGCGTACGGGCTGTGCCGGTTGCGGTGGCGCAGCGTCGCCGTGGTGCTGACAGCGGCGCTGTTGGCGGTGTCGGTCGACGGGTTGAGCATCTGGTACCGGGGTCAGATGTTCGAGGACTGGCGGGCGGCCGTGCCGGCGGCGATCCACGAGGCGGGCCCCGACGGATCGGTGGTACCCGATCCGGAGTTCGCGCTGTTCGCGGTGCGCTATTACCGACCCGAGGGCGCGCGCTTCCACCTGTTCGAGCCGTACTGGCACCACGCCCGGCGCCCCCCGAGGCTCGTGGAGCTGATCCGCGACCGACAGGTGCGCCGTCAGCTCGGTCCCCTGTACGTGTTGTGGCGTGACACCAACTACGTCCGGGTCGGTTCCCGACACTTCGAAGGGCTGACCGTCGACACCTATGTGCTGAAGCGGTGACGCCTCCACCGCTGACCCCGTCGCGCGCCGCGCAGCTGCGCATCGGGTTCGCACTCCGTCGGCGTCTCGCCGGGCTCCGGGCCCATGACCGTCTCGACCCGGCGGGCCGGCAGGCGTGGCGCGACGCCCGTCTGGCCGAGCTGTGGCGTCACGCCGTGGCCCGTTCCGAGCATTACCGCGACCGGCGCGCCGCGCCGTCGGACCGGGTGCACCTTCCCGATCTGCCGCTGCTCGACAAGTCCGATCTCGTCCACGGTTTCGACTCGCTCGTGACCGTGCCGGGTCTGCGGCGCACGGAGCTGGAGGACCGGTTGGACGGGCGAGGAAGCCGCCGCGGGCGCTCCGACCGCTACCGGATCGCGATCTCAAGCGGCAGTTCCGGATCGCCCGCGATCGTGGCGTTCGACGGACGCGAATGGGTCGGTCTGATCGCCAACGCGGCGCGGGCCAGGGCCGTGGCCGGGCCCCGCCCCGGCGGGATCGTCCGGTCGGCGAAGGTCGGCTCGCCGTCGCGGTGGCATCTGTCCAGCCAGGTGCCGGCCACCCTGTCCGATCCGCGCAAGCCGTCGCTGAGCCTGAGCGCTGCGGACCCGATCGACGGAACGGTCGCCGAACTCGACGCCTGGTCGCCGACGATCCTGACGACGTACCCGTCGGTCCTGCGACGTCTGCTGGTCGCGCAACGAACCGGAACGCTCGACCTCTCTCCCACGCAGGTGTTCACGTCGGGCGAGCATCTCGGTGCCCCCACCCGCGAGCTGGCGCGTGCGGTCTGGGGGGTGGAGATCTTCGACCAGTACGTGGCGACCGAGGTGGGCTTCATCGCCGTGCAGTGCCCTGCGCACGACGGCTATCACATCCTGGACGACCACGTCGTGGTGGAGGTCGTCGACGGCGACGGCATGCCGTGCCCGGCCGGCGAGGAAGGTGAGGTACTCGTCACGGCGTTGCACGCGCGGACGTTGCCGATCATCCGCTACCGCATCGGCGACCGGGCCGCCGTGGCCGACGGGCCGTGTCGCTGCGGGTACGCGGGGCCGCGGCTCGCGTCGATCGGGGGAGCGGACCGTGACGTGCTCGTCTTCCGGGCCCGACCGGACCGTGCCGGTGGGGGCGCCGAAGTAGCGGAGGTCCACCCGGTGGCGATCACGGCGATCGTCGACCGGCAGCCGGTGGATTCCTGGATCGTGCGGCACGACCCCGACGCGTTGCGCCTGGAGGTCACCGCGCCTTCCGACGATTTCGATCGCGCCGGGGTGCGGGCGCAGTTGGCCGACGTTCTGAGCGCGGCCGGCGCCCACCGCGACGTCGACGTCCGGGTCGAGGTGGTCGAGGCGATCGAAGCCGGTCCGGGGGGGCAAGGCCGCCCGCTTCCGTCCGCTCCCCCGTGCCCCGCGACCATGATCCCGCGACGCCGGATCCGTGCCCCGGTCCCCGCACGCTGGTGGTGACCGATGTCCTATGACCTGGAGGTCTACGGCCAGAACCTCGTGGGGCCCGACGCGCTGGCGGCACTCCTGTCGTCCGCCGGACTGCAGGTCGGGCAGAACGGCACGACGGCAGGATCCACCATCACCGTCGTCCGAGGCGCCCGTGCCCGCCACAGCTTCTCGCTCGAACCCGCGATGCGGCTCGAGCCAGAGGACGTCCCCGACGAGATCACCGCGGTGGTTCTGGAGC
>JBDZVK010000072.1:0-6985 GCA_040255725.1 Actinomycetota bacterium | reverse complement strand
ATGCGGCTCGAGCCAGAGGACGTCCCCGACGAGATCACCGCGGTGGTTCTGGAGCAGCGGACCATCTGCGGCCGGACCAGGTCGAGGTGGTCGCCGATGGCATCGTCCATGTCCGATCGGACGGGCCGGCCGACCGAGACCAGCTCCTCGCCCAACTGCGCCAGGCGTCACGCGATCGCGTCTCGACCTGGCTCCCGCCGGAATTGCTGGCGACTGTGCGGCCGAGCGACGGCGGCGTGTACCACCCGCCCTCGTCGCCGGCGCGGGTGATCCCCGCCCGCTTACGCGGGCACTAGCGCGACGCCCTCGCCGGGCGTCGACTCGTACCGCCCCGGTCAGCCCATCGTCAGGTGACCGTCGATCGCCTCGCGGATGATGTCGGCGTGACCGGCGTGCTGGGCGGTCTCGGCGATGATGTGGGTGATCGTCCTTCGCACCGACCGGGTCGATCCGGGAGGAAACCACGGCGCCACCGGCAGGGGGTACTCGGCGTCGAGGTCGGCGATCGTGGCGACCAGCCGGTCGGTGTCGGCGGCGACCCGGTCGTAGCGGGCCAGCACGCCGGCGAGCGTCTCGTCGTCGGTCAGCACGAACTGCTGGTGGTACGCGGCGATCGCGGCCGGGTCGGGGTCTGACCAGTCGATCGCCTCGTCGCTGCCGGGCAGGCCGTCGCCGGCCATGAACCCGGCCCAGGCCGCTTCGGTGTCGGCGACGTGTTTGACGATGCCGCCGATGGTCAGCGCGCTCACCGTCGAGCGGTGGCGGGCCTGGGCGTCGGTGAGCCCGAGCGTGGTACGGCGGAGAAACCCGCGGTGGGCCCCCAACGCCTCGATCAGGTCGGCTCGTTCACGGGAGATGGTGGTGGTGGTTTCGCTCATGACGTGACGATGACCCATATTGCGGTCAGTTTCTGGCCTCGATCTGTGAAAAGATCGGGTTCGTGGCCACGACCGGTGCTCGCACCCTGCAGCTGCTCGGGCTGCTGCAGCTCCGGCGTTGGTGGCCCGGATCAGCACTCGCCGATCGCCTCGGCGTGTCGGTGCGGACGTTGCGCCGTGACGTCGACCGCCTCCGGTCACTCGGCTACTTCGTCTCGGCCACCCCCGGGATCGACGGCGGCTACCGGCTCGAAGGCGGCACGGCCGACACGCCGCTGCTCATCGACGACGACGAGGCGATGGCGATCGCCATCGGCCTTCGTCTCGCCGCACAGCACTCCGACGAACTCGCCGAGGTGGCCCTCGGCGCCGTCTCGAAACTGCACGGCGCGCTCTCGCCCGAGCGGCGTCGACGCGTCGAGGCGCTGGTCGACACCACGTCGGTCGGGCGATGGTCGCCTTCGTCGTCGGGACCGTCGCTCGAGGTGCTGGGAGCGGTCTCCCAGGCGTGCCGCGACCACGTCCGTCTCTCCTTCGCCTACCGGGCCGCCGACGGGGTCGACACCGACCGCTACGTCGAGCCGTGCGGCGTGGTCATCCTGGGTGGCCGCAGCTACCTGGTCGCCTTCGACCCGGACCGCGACGACTGGCGTACCTTCCGGCTCGATCGGATCCGTGACCCGAGGCCGGCCCGCAACTCCTTCTCCCCTCGGGCCTGGCCCGAGGAGGACCTGGCGACGTACGTGAAGCGTTCGATCCGCGCACAGCCCGGTCGCCGCCGTGTCGTGATCGACGTGGCGGCCCCCGGCGAGGCCGTCCGCGCCCGGTTCGGTCGCTGGGTCGATGTCACCGACCTCGATCCGCACCGCTGCCGGGTCACCATCGACGACGCGTCATCCGACGGCGTGCTGCAGCTCGTGATGCACCTCGACGCCGCCTGCGTGGTCGTCGAACCCGACGAGTTGCGCGAGCGCCTCGCCGGCATCGCCACCCGCCTGACCGCCGCGGTCCGATCCGGGGAGTCGAGCGGGTAGGCGGACCGCGACGCCGTCAGCCGGCGAAGACGTCGCGTTCTGGTGCCGGAGCGAGCGCGTCGACCGCGTCGCGGTCGGCGAGCCTCCCGACGGGCTCGCCGTGCCGTGGGGTGGACCGCAGAAAGACGGCAGCCACCACGGCGACGGCGGCGAGCACCGCGCCGATGAGAAACGCCGCGTTCATGTCGGCCGGGTCGCCGGTGCCGCCGTAGGTGGCCACCATCACGGTGATCCCCAAGCCCGAACCCAGTTGCCAGGCCATGCGCTGCGACGCCGCGGCCACGCCGAGGTCCTTCTCGTCGACCGAGTTCGCGACCGATGCCGACATGATCGGTTCGGTGCCGCCGTTGCCCATGCCCTGGAGGACCAAACCGATCAGCACCACCGCGATCGAGTCGGCGAGGGTGCCGAATCCCAACACGAGCATCGCCACGGCCACCAGCGCCGTGCCGACGATGCCGACCGGGCGTTCCCCGATCCGGCTGCCGAGGTGCCCGGCGATCGGTGACGACGCGCTGAACACCGCCGTGCGCGCCAGCAGCAGCAGCGACACCGCCCAGAGCGCGTAGCCGAAGATGTCTTGCAGCATCAGCGGTGCCACCGCGAACGCGCCCATGTACGCGGCACCGGCGAAGCCGGACCCGATCAGTCCGCCGGTGAAGTTCCGCCGCCGGAAGAACGACAGTGGCAGGAGCGGAAACCTGGCGCGGCGCTCCACGACCACGAACAGCGCGAAGCCCGCGAGGCCGACCGCGCCGGCGATGCCGACCTCCGGGGTCAGGCCCACGTCGGGCGCCTGGTTCAACGCGAACATGACCGCGCCCGCACCGACCGCCAGGGCGAGCGCGCCGGAAATGTCGAAACCCACGTCGGTGCGCCGCGGGGTCTCGCGCAGCACCAGGTAGGCGAACAGCACCGCCAGGCCGGCAACGACCGACTGGATCACGAACACCGGTCGCCACCCCCAGGCGTCGACCATCGGACCGCCCGCGACCAGGCCCACCGCAGGCGCACCCGCCGCGACCAACGCCCACCAACCCAGCGCCTTGACCCGCATCGCCAGGGGGGTGACCCCCATGATCAGCGCCATCGACGCGGGCATCGTCGCGGCGCCGATCACGGTGGCAGCGGTGCGCAGGCCGATCAACGAGAACGGATCCCAGGCCAGCGCGGTACCCGCGGTCACCACCGTGGCGACGCCGAAACCCCACAGGAAGATGCGACGGTGGCCGTAGAGGTCACCGAGCTTGCCCAGCACCGGCAACGCCACCGCGGAGCCGATCATCGGGGCGGAGATCACCCAAGCCATCGTGTTCACCGAGGTGTGGAAGTCGTCGGCGATGGGTCCCAGGGCGACGGTGAGGATCGTGACCGGGAAGCTCGTCGCGAACATGCCCACGAGTGCGGCCCACAGCACCCACCGGGGGTAGTCGTCGGCTTCGTCCAGGCGCGTCTGGACGCGCTGGCGCAGAGGTGCGAATCCGGACACGTCGGTCCACGCTACGGCGCCGATCTCCACTTGACCCAACGGTCAAGATTTCATGTCGCGCCACGCCATTTGCCACCGTCACGACCGACCCCACTCACGGTCTCTCGGACGACGGCGTCGCCACCGTCAGGACCGACCCCACTCACGGTCTCTCGGACCCACAACCCACCGCCCTGACCTCCAGCCAGACGGCGGGGCTCGGTTCGACCGTGACGCCACGTCCGCGAATCTCATGAAGGCGATGAAGCCGTCGGGTCATCAGCCAGTTCAGCCGCCCAGTCCCGCATCGCCAGTCGGACTTGGGCGACCTCGGCCGGATCAAGGCCGTAGACAGCGAACTCGTCGTCATCGAATCGATCGACTGCTTCGAGCGCCTCTCGGAACATGCCCGTATGGAAGCCCGGATCCACCCGTGCGGCCATGGCCAACAGCTCGACACGCTGATACTGCTTGGAGCGCAAGATCGCAGCGAGGTCGATGTAGTCGCGGGCGTACCCTCGCCCGAACACGGTCACGACTTTGTTGGCCACCGCGTCCCGTACGTCGAGCACCGGCCCGACTTCGAGCACCGCCGGCGGATATTCCCGCGGGTCGACGCCCATGTCAACCACGCCCTGTCGTCCAGACTTGGACTCAGCCACCTCAAGGCGGGCGAACGTACCCTCGTTCCGCTCAACCGTTACTGAGAAGCCCGCTCGGGACAGCGCTTCGGCAACCTCGCGTACCGCCCTCGCAAACTCAGCCGCGTCGACTTGATCGGTGAACAGGTCGAGGTCGGCACTGGGACGGTCCACCAGCCCGTGGACCTGGAGAGACTGCCCGCCAGCCAGAACGAACCCGTACCTCGCAAGTGCCTCCAACGCGAGAGACGCAATCCGCTCCTGGATCTCGTCCATCGATCAAGCAGTGCCGGAAAGTACGGGAAGCCGCTCTTCCCATGCTGCACGAACCCGAGGAGGCAACCGGAGCATCTCCCAATCCGCTCTCAGCAGTTGGCCGTTGACGTACTCCTCGAGATCTTCGGTCGTCGCGGCCTCCTGGAGCACCACCTCGTACATCGCGCGGCGCTGACGAGGCATTTCCAGTTGGTAGGAACGGCCGGGACCCCAGTCGAGACGCTTGGGGAGACGGACCACTCCATTTCGCGGCCCCCGCAACATCGACAAGCTCGCTGGCGGAGGTGCAACGGGTCGTGTGCTCGCGTAGCGGCTTCTCGCATTCACTCGATCCACCTCCTCACGGTCTCTCGGGGCCTTCCAACAATACCGGTCGACGTCGCTCCAGGTCGACGGTCCATCGAATCCAACGACCGGCCGCTTGGCAGGCGGCCCGAGGCCGAGACTCACAAAGGCGCGTCGAGCCGCCGAGGGGACGGGGTGTGGGCAGGGAACCGGGTTCGTGCCGGAGGTCCTCACCGACGTGCGCGGGATGCGTCCACCTTTCCTCCGGGCGGGACTGCCAGCGCTTCATTCAGCCGTGTTGCTTTATGACTCGTACGGCACGACAGACACGCATCCGGACGGAGACTCGCGGCTGCGTCCTACTGCTTTGCCTCACTCATCCAGGAGAAACTGATCAAGTTCGCGACTCGAATCCCGGCGTTCATGTACCTCACCGACTTCCGCGAGAACACCCTCCACGACGTGATCACCAAGATCGAGCCCGAACGTCGCGGGGACTCGTACCCCGCGACCTTCGCAATCTTCGGGCGTCTCTCTGCCAGAGCCGATTCGGGCGCCACTTGAAGATCATCAGCCGGTGTCACCCGGGTTGCTGCCGCCCCCAATGGCTCACTCGAGGCCAGATGGGTCCGGATGGCTCTTGGTGGCGGAGCGGGAGGGATTCGAACCCTCGAACCCCGTGAAGGGTCTCCGGTTTTCAAGACCGGTGCATTCGTCCACTCTGCCACCGCTCCGTCCCCCTTTCTAGTGGACGGAGGCAGGCGCGGAGCTGCCGACGATTCAATCGGTCAAGTCGCCGGGATCGTCGGGCACGTCGACCGCGTAGGCCGTCAGGATCTCGAGCGGGACCGTCTCGAGTACACGGACGTGCGTCGAAGCCAACACGACCGGGGCGGCAGCGCCATCGAGATGCGCCCGAAGCCAGTTGGCCGCGGTCACACACCACCGGTCCCCCGGACGGAGCCCCGGGAAGTGAAAGTGCGGCATGGGCGTGGTCAGGTCGTTGCCGATCGCACGCTGGTGATCGAGGAACGCCTCGGTCACCACTGCGCAGATCGTGTGGCTGCCCAGGTCTTCGGGACCCGAGTTGCAGCACCCGTCCCGATAGAAACCGGTCACCGGATCGGTCCCACACTCGGCGAGCGGACGACCCAGAACGTTCAGCACCGACATGGCACCCAGTCTCGCGCCGGTTCGCACTCGACACGCGCCGGCGGTGTGCCCGGCGCGTCGCCGACGTCCGTTCGCGACGCCACGGCGCCGATCATCACCGGCCACGAAGAGGCCGATAGGTTGCCCAGCGTGAACGACGACGACGCCATGGGCCTGGCGCTGGACGAAGCCCGAGCCGCCGCCGCGACCGGTGAGGTGCCCGTCGGCGCCGTCGTCGTGATCGACGGCGAGGTGGTCGCGGCCCGCCACAACGAACGCGAAGCGGCCGCCGACCCGACCGCCCACGCCGAGGTGCTGGCGATCCGCGACGCGGCCCGCACGATCGGGACGTGGCGTCTCGACGAAGCCACCCTGTACGTGACCCTCGAACCGTGCCCGATGTGCGCCGGCGCCGCGTGGGCGGCACGCATCGGTCGGATCGTCTTCGGGGCGCCCGACCCGCGCGCCGGGGCCACCGGTTCGCTCTACAACGTCGCCGTCGACGAACGCCTCAACCACACCTCGGCGGTCACCCACGGGGTCCGCGCCGAAGAGGCCGCCGATCTGCTCGCCGTGTTCTTCGCGGAACGCCGCCCCGACTGACCCGGGCGCACAGGTTCAGGTCGCCGGACGGACCGATTCGGCCTCGATGCTCCGGCCCGTCGTCTCGTCGAAATGGAACACCCCCGTGACGGTCACCTCGCGACCGACGCGTCCCTCCACGAGTGACGCCGGTGTGACCTCGACCCGGTGGTGCGCGGCGTCTTCGACGACGTAGTGGACGCCGGCGCCGTGACCGAACCGGCGCACCACGCCCGTCGTCGTGACCCGCTGACCGGCGAAGTCCTCCTGCTGTTCCGCGAGTCGGGCGAGCGACACCGACTCGGGAGCACTCGTCGAACCACCCGAGCTGCACGCCGCGAACGTCGCGCCGGCGACGAGCACGACGAGCGCGACCGCCGCCACCGACCTGATACGCCACGCCCACCGGTGAGACGCACCACCAGGCTGCCTTTCGCCGCGAGCGGCGGTGGCGGCGCCGACGCCGTGGCTCGAGCGACCGTGCAGCACCCCACCGACCCTACCGACGTTCGCGGGCTGCCCGCGGGCACGCCGCGCACGCAATGCTCGCGATCGATTCGACGCCTGTAAGATCGTCGGCGGAGGGTTGCCAGAGCGGACGAATGGGGCGGCCTCGAAAGCCGTTGTGGCCCTTCGGGTCACCGTGGGTTCGAATCCCACACCCTCCGC
>JBDZVK010000427.1:0-1984 GCA_040255725.1 Actinomycetota bacterium | reverse complement strand
GCCACACCGTCGGCGGCGAGCCGTTCGACGGTTTCCCACATCACCGGCGGATCATCGGTGAGGATCATCTTCGCGACCACCATCCGGGGGGCGATCTGGCCTTCGTCCAACGCCGGGAACGCTCCGGCCATCAGGTCGTACAGTTGGTCCTCGTCGTCGAGGTCGATCTCGCCGGGCTCCAGGTCACGGTCGAAGACGAATGCGATCCGGGCGGCATCCATCGCGGGCAGGCTACCGTCGAGGATCGCCCGCGGCGATCAGGACCGGATGAACCGGTTGATCGCGTCGCTCGCTGCTCGGAGTTTCGTCTCGTCGTCGCCGTCGGCAGCAGTTCGGGCGGCGACCTCGAGGGCGACTTCGAAGCGGTCCACCGTCACCGGCCCACGAGGGCTGTCGCCAGAGCTGTGAACCCGTCTGCTCGAGTACGCGCAAGCCACCGGCGACGGGGCCGTGCTCACCGGTGCCAGAGGAGGGCCACCCGGCCCGACGTGGCTCGACACCCAATGGAACGAGGCACGGGAGGAGGCGCCTTCGAAAGCAACCATCTCTCAGGCGACGAGACATCATCGGCCCGCGCCGGCCGAAACGACGGTGGACTCAGAGCCGCAACTCGCCTCGTCCGACACGCACCGCTCGTCCACCGACGGTCGCCGCCACGAGCTCGGAGCCATGCAGCACACACCCGACGTGGATCTCACTCGGACGCCCCATCTCGACACCCTGTTCGATGAGCCACCCCTCCGCCAGTCGACGGGCCGACGCGACCCCGGTGAGATAGCCGACCGCGGCAGCAGCCGCCGCACCCGTGGCAGGATCCTCGGCGATCCCGAATCCCGGCGCGAACATACGCGCCCGCCAGTGGCGCCCGGTGGTGCCATCGAGCGGCGCCACCACGTAGGGATCCGGTGCCCCGGTCAACCCCATGGACTCGCTCCAGTGGGCCGTGTTCACCTTGCACCGGCCGAGCACCTCGATGTCGCGCACGGCCACCATGGTGAACGGGACGCCGGCCGACCACCCACGGGGTCCCAGCGCAGGGTGCAGGTCGTCGATCGTGAGTCCAAGTGACCGAGCGATGTCGTCGGGTTCGGCCACCTCGACTGATTCGGGAGCGATGGCCGTGGTCAGGGTGGCCAGCCGGTCGCTGATCGTCACCTCCACGAGGCCGATGGCTTCGGTGAGGGTCACGTGATCATCAGCCAGCCCCTCGTCGTGCAGGGCCAGCGCGGCACCGATGGTCGGGTGCCCGGCGAACGGCAACTCGGTGGTCGGCGTGAAGATCCGAGCTGTGACCTGTGCTCCATCGGTTCGCAGGAAGATCGTCTCCGAGAGGTTGAGCTCGCTTGCGATGGTGGCGTACTGCTGCGCGGTCAGCTCCGGCGGGTCGATCACCACTGCCAACGGATTGCCCGCGAAAGCAACCGAGGTGAAGACGTCATAGAGGAGATAGGAAACCGTAGGCACCGCGGCAGTCTGCTGCGTCGCCGGAGAACAGCCAATCGAATTGCGCGCCTGGCGCTTCGGCCAGGTCGGACCGACCGGCCCCGCTCAGGGCGGATCGGACGGGTACGCGTCGGCGGTCGTACTCAGGCGGTGTCGACCGGTGCGGTGGTCGGGCCGCCCGAGAACGAACCCCACAGGGGCATCGTGCCCGTGGCCGGGTCGTACTGGCCCAACCAGGCGGGCAGGAAGATCGGGTCCACGAAGTCTCGGGGGTGGTGCCCGGGCAGCGCCGAGACCGCCAGGGTCGGCATCACCTCGAAGGCCATCGAGATGCCGAGCTTGAACAGCCGGTACCAGCAGACCGGATAGCGGAGCCGCTTCTCACCGTGCAACTGGACGAGCGCGGCGAGAAAAGCGAAGAACACGATCGTGGTGAAGCCGATGATCGCCGACCACGCGTAGCGGAGCCGGCTGCCGTCGGTGGCCTCGAACACGTCGTAGGTACTGGCCTTGTGCTCGATCTCCTCGGCCAGATGCCAGC
>JBDZVK010000426.1:0-1985 GCA_040255725.1 Actinomycetota bacterium | reverse complement strand
TGGCCAGCAACGACACCACGAGGTTCACCTGGTCCTCGCCGGTCGCGGCGACCATGACGTCGGCATCGTCCAGCCCGGCCGCGTGCAGCTCGGTGAGCTCACACGCGTCGGCCTCACGCACCGTCGCCTTCGAAGTGGCCGCCACCTCGGCCGCCCTCGCCGGGTCGCGCTCGATCAGCACGACCTGATGCCCGCTGCGCACCAGATCACCCGCGATGTAGGTGCCGACCTTGCCACCCCCGGCGATCGCGACCTTCACGACGCGTCCTCCCCCGCCAGACGCGCCTGCAGCGCCTCGGCGGCCGTGGTGTGGGACAGCACGAACAGCACGTCGCCCTCCTGGAAGATGAGGTCGTCGGAGGCCAGCATCGTGGTCGCGTCGCGGGTGATGGCGACGACCGAGAACTCGCCGGGTTCGTCGAAGCTGCGCACCTTGTGTCCCGCCCAGTACTCCGACACCGGCAACTGCACCAGGTTCACCCCGCCGAGCGGATCGGTCCACAACGGGGCCGCGTCACCGGGGAGCAGCTTGCGCATCACCTGGTCGGTCGTCCAGGCCACCGTGGCGACCGTCGGAATGCCCAGTCGCTGGTAGAGCGTCGCCCGACGAGGGTCGTAGATGCGGGCCACGACGTTGGGGATCTCGTAGGTCTCGCGGGCGATCCGGGCAGCGACGATGTTGGTGTTGTCGCCGCTGGTGACCGCGACGAAGCCGTCGGCCTCGCTCACGCCCGCGGCATCGAGCACGTCACGGTCGAAGCCCGACCCGGTGACCGTCCGGCCCGAGTAGCTCTCGCCGAGGCGTTTGCGGAGCGCGTCGGGGTCGCGGTCGATGATGGCGACCGAGTGGCCCTCGTCGTCGAGGAGCCGCGCGAGTTCGGACCCGACCCTGCCGCACCCCACGATGACGATGTGCACGGGGCTCAATGCAACACGGTCGACGGCACCCACGGCAAGAGTTGTGGCGATCGCCGGGGGATCGCATCTCGATGAACCCCGCGCGGTAACGTGGCCACGCCCCGGATGCACCACCCACGAGACGTCCGTCCCGGTGTTGTGATGCGAGACCTTCCACCGACCTGCGACCACCGGAACCCATGACTGCGCATTCGACCGTGACGGTCGGCCGAGCCGGTGAGCGAGACCGACCGATGAAACCGAAAGCCTCCCGGCAGACCACGCGGCCCCACGGCGCGGAGTCGCCGTCATGACCGAGACGTCGACCACCTCGACGCCGGAGGGTGCGTCGCCGGCCCCCGCGTCGCTCGACCACGCTCCCCTGCCGGATCTGCCCGAGTCGCTCGGCTACCGGGTCAAACGGCGCCTGCTGGGCGAACCGCTCGAGGGAGACGCCACCGACGAGCCCGAACTGGGGATCCCCACCGCCCTCGCGGTGTTCTCATCGGACTGCATCTCGTCATCGGCGTACGCGACCGAGGAGATCCTCCACATCCTGATCCCGGTGGTGGGCCTGTACGCGTTCAGCCTCGTCGTCCCGATCACCGTGGCGATCCTGGTGATGCTCACCTTCCTGATCCTGTCGTACCGCCAGACGATCAAGACCTACCCCGCAGCGGGTGGCGCGTACCTGGTGAGCCGCGAGAACTTCGGCTACCGGACGGCCCTGATCGCCGGGCTGTCGCTGCTCATCGGGTACATCCTGACCGTCGCGGTGTCGACGTCGGCCGGGGTCGCCGCACTGACGTCGGTCTTCCCGGCGCTACGGCCCTACGCGGTGGAACTGACCCTGGCGGTGGTGGTCGTCGTCGCGTACCTGAACCTGCGCGGCGCCAAGGAGTCGGGCAAGATCTTCATGGTCCCCACCTATCTGTTCATCGGGGCGATGGGGCTGATGCTCGTGATCGGTCTGGTGCGGCTGATCGCCGGCGGAGGACTTGAGCACGTCGGTCTCGACGCGGGCATGGTCGGCGACCTGATGAAGATGCCGCACGGCACCGACGGGATCGCCGACGCGGTGATGAAGG
>JBDZVK010000071.1:5366-10334 GCA_040255725.1 Actinomycetota bacterium | reverse complement strand
TCACCGTCGACCAGTGGCGCGGCGACTGCCTGTCGGCTGCTCAGCACCCGGTCGTGCGCACGCCGAACCTCGACCGGCTCGCCGCCCGCGGTGTGCGCTTCGCCAACCACTGGGCCAACATCGCCCCGTGCGGACCGAGCCGCGCCACGCTCCACACGGGCATGTACGCACAGAACCACCGCTCGGTCCTCAACGGCACCCCACTCGATGATCGCTTCACCAACACCGCCCGCCAGGCCCGGCTCGCCGGCTATGAGAACCCGGCCCTGTTCGGCTACACCGACACGTCGCTCGACCCGCGCACCCTGCCGCCCGGCGACCCGCGCCTCACCACCTACGAAGAAGTGCTCCCCGGGTTCGACGCCGTGCTGTTCAACCCCGAATCGGCCGGGTCGCCCGCCTGGGGCAAGTGGCTCGCGGACAAGGGCGTCGACGTGCCGGCGAACCCCCAGGACCTGTACCTGCCCCGCGAGCACTACCCGGGCGCAGCCGACCACGGCGACACCTGGGCGCCGACCCGCTTCAAAGCGGAGCACTCCGAGACCGTCATGGTCGTCGAGGCGTTCAGATGCTGGCTCGACCACTGCGCCGGCGACACGCCGTGGTTCGCCCACCTCAGCTTCATCCGTCCCCACCCGCCCTACCGCAACCCGGAGGGCTACCACGACGTCTACGACGCCGCGGACGGCGGCGGTTTCCGCGGGTGTGCGAAGCGGGACGACGAGATGGCGATGCACCCGCTCGCCGGTGCGGCGATCTCGCTCCCCGGCGTCGGCTGCGCCACCGACGAGCGCGACCGCCGCCAACAGCGGGCAACCTACTGGGGGGCGATGGCCGAGGTCGACGACCGCCTCGGTGAGCTGTTCGACTGGATGGACGCCGAAGGGTTGCTGGCCAACACGCTCGTCGTGCTCACCTCCGACCACGGTGAACAGGCCGGTGACCACTGGCTGCTCCAGAAGCTCGCCTGGTTCGACGAGAGCTACCACGTGCCGATGATCGTGGTCGACCCCCGCGCCGAGGCCGACCCGACCCGTGGCACGGTGGTGGACGCGGTCACCGAACACGTCGACGTCCTGCCGACCCTGTGCACCTGGATGGGTCTGGAGGTGCCGTTGCAGTGCGACGGTCGTCCTCTTCAGCCCTTCGTCCACGGCACCGATCCCGACATGCCGACACCGTGGCGCCGCGACGCCCACTGGGAGTGGGACTTCCGTGACCCGGTCACCCACCTCCCCGAAGACCTGTTCGGGCTCACCATGGAACAGTGCGCGGTCGGGGTACTGCGCGCCGACGACTACAAGCTCGTGCACTTCGCCGCGCCGCCCGAGATCGCGCCACCGTTGCTGTTCGACCTGCACGACGACCCCGACCAGGTCGTGAACCTCGCGGCCGACCCTGGCCACGCGGCGGTGCTCGCCGGGCTGTACGAGCGCATGCTGCGCTGGCGGGTCGACCACCTCGACCGCACGCTCACGGGCCACTTCCTCTCCGGCACCGGTCCGGTCGTCCGCCGCGACCCCCGCGTCTGAAAGCCCACCATCGGACGAACCTAGAATCCACGGCCACATGTCCGCACCCGAGCAGATCCGGCTGGTGTTCTGGAACACCTTCCTGCTGCACCCGCACCCGATCCCCGGCGGGCCCGGGCTGCCGCCGATAGCGGAACTCGCGGCACCGGCGGTTCCCGAACGAGCGACCGCGATCGGCGCGGCGCTCGGTCGCCGGTTCGACATCGCCGCGCTCGCCGAGGCGTTCGAACCCGCCGATCACGATCGCGTGAAGGCCGCATGGGGCAACGAGGCGGTGCGCACCGCCACCGGACCGGCCCGTTCGCTGCTCCGCGGGCCGCTCGGGTTCGCCTCGAGCGGGTTGCTCACCCTGGTGGACCACCACCGCATCGCCCGCAGAGCCACGCACCGCTTCCGGACCCGAGGGTCGTACCTCCACGACGCCGACGCGTTGTCGAACAAGGGCGTGTTGTTGGTCGAGGTCGACCTCGGCCTCGGCGAGACTGGTGGGAATCTCGAGTTGTACTCGACGCACCTGTGCTGGGGGACCGGCCTGCTGCCCGGCGGCCGTGCCGCCGATCCGCACCGGCGCCACCGGGTCCGGATGGCCCAGGTCGACGAACTCGTCCGCTTCGTCGAACGCACCCACCGTCCCGGCAACGTCATCATCGTGGTGGGCGACATGAACGTGCCGGCGGTCCGTCCCACGTATCCGGACGGACCGACCGTCGAGTACGACGATCTCGTGGCACGCCTCGGCTCGCTGGGTCTGGTCGACCTGTGGACCCTCCACGGCAGCGGTGCGGGAGCGACCTGCGGCGCGAAGACCGACGCGTTCGCCGACCAGGCTGACCCCGACGATCCCGACGCGCTCGTCGACGACGACGCCCTCCTCGCCGCGGCCGACCCGGCGCACCTCGCGGAGCGTGAACGCATCGACCACGTCTTCCTCGCCGAGCCCGATCCGACCCAGCGGGTACGGATCGAAGCGACGTCGATCCGCCGTTACGCGTTCCCCCGCCCACCCGGAGCGCCCAAGGCCGACCAGCTCGTCCGGCTGTCCGATCACCTGGCGGTCGGCGTCGACCTGTCGGTGTCGTCGGTCTAGATGACCGGCCCCGCATCCGACCAGCAACCGCCTCAGTCGATCGACGAGGCGCTGGACCGGTTCGCGACCGTCGTGGCCCGTGCCGCGACTGAGAAGGTCGAGGCCCAGATCCCCCCGCTGGCCGCACGCTTCGAAGCCCACGGCATCGACGTGATCGTGCTCAAGGGGCCGGTGACCCGGAGTCGGCTCTACACCGACGACGAGCGGCGCCCCGTCGCCGACATCGACGTGCTCGTCGACCCGACGGCGTTCCGCCGGGCGGCCCGGGTGCTCGTCGCCGCCGGATACCGCCGCTACGACCGCCACGGACACAGCGACGCGTTCACCCGCGGAACCGACGACGACGCCGACGTCGACCTGCACCTCACCCTCCCGTACGTGACGGTGTCGCCCAAACGGGCATTCGCCGTGCTCGCGGCCCACCGCACGACCCTCGCCGTGGCGGGCACGCAGGTGCCCGTGCTCGATCGACCAGCGCACGTCGTGCACCTCGCGATCCACGCGGCGGTCAACCGTTTCGAGCCCGATCAGCGCAGCTCCACCGAATGGGAGCGGGGCCTGGCCGGCCTGGGCGACGACGACGTCGCTCGAGCCGAGACCGTCGCCGACCGTCTCGGGGTCGGGCCGATCTGGGACCTGGCCCGACGGGCACTGGCCGACGACGCCGACCGCACGGCGCTGCTCGCCGAACGCCCCACCTGGGAGGCGGTGCCCCGCGTGTGGTCGATCCGCGGTTTCGCCACCTCGGGCACGCCGCTGTGGGTGAAGTGGCGCGACGTCCAGCGTCTCGTGGCCCTGCAGTTGGCCGACAGCACCGTCAACGCCTGGCGCGCCAAGCGCGGCGCCGCGCCGCTGCCGGGCGGCTCGTTGCGCATCGCCGTCGAGAAGCTCCGGCGGTTCGTCACCGTGTCGACCCTCGGGCTGGCGCGCATCGTCGGCGTCGGCCGCGCCGACCACCGCGAGAACGGAACGACGCAGTAGGCTCGCCGCCGGGGACATCGACCCTCACGTCGATGTCGAAACGCACCGCAAGGGGACAACATGTCGAGTGTCAGGTCTCGGTTCACCGCATCGGCCGCTGTGCTGGCGTTGCTGGTCGCCGCCGTCGTGTCGTCGAGTGTCGTGGGCGCGCCGAGCGCCGGTGCGTTCACGATGCCGTCGTTCTACGACGTGCCGAACCCGCTCCCGCCGGGCGGTCCCGGCACGGTCATCAAGACCGAACCGGTCACCGTCGGTGGCCTGCACGGCACGATGCAGCGGGTGATGTACAAGTCGAAGTCGATCCGGGGTGACGACATCGCGGTCACCGGACTGATCGCCACACCCGACACCCCGCCGCCTGCGGGTGGCTACAAGGTGCTCTCGTGGGCGCACGGGACCACCGGCATGGCCGACCAGTGTGCGCCGTCGCTCGATGCGGCCGATGCGCTGCCGGCCGTGAACGTGTTCCTCGACAAGGGCTGGGTCGTCGTCGGAACCGATTACGAAGGGCTCGGCACGCCCGGTCTGCATCCCTACATCGTCGGTGACTCCGAAGCCCGTGGTGTGATCGACATCGTGCGCGCCGCCCGCAACCTCTCGAGCGAGGTGTCGGCCGATTACGCGGTGTGGGGCCACTCCCAGGGCGGACACGCGTCGATGTTCACCGCTCACATCGCACACGCCTGGGCACCCGAGTTGCACCTGGTCGGCGCGGTCGCCGGCGCGCCGCCGTCACAGTTGAACCTGGTGTACGACTTCCTGAAGACCAGCCCCTACAAGTACTACCTGTTGATGGTCGGCGGCGCGATCAACGCCGCGTACGGCGACGCGGCCGCACCGTTGTCGGATGTGCTGAATGCCCAGGGCCAGTCGATGCTGCCGTTGCTCGACGAAGGATGCACCGACCTGCTCGCCGAGAAGAGCGAGGGCCTCGACGTCCAGTCGTTGATGGTGCAACAGGCCGACGGCACCTACAACCCGTTCAGCAACCCGGTGTGGGGCCCGTTGATCGCCGCGCAGGACCCGGCGAACTTCACCACGCCCGTCGACACCCCGATCCTGATCATCCACGGTGGGGCCGATGAGCAGATCCCGACCGTGTCGAGCCAGATCCTCGCCGGGCAACTCTGCGCGACCGGCCAGAACATCGAACGCTGGATGTACCCGAACCGGTCGCATTCGGGCGTCATCGCGCCGTCGCTGGCCAGCATGACCGATTGGATCGCAGCCCGGTTCGCGGGTGAACCGGCACCGGATGCGGCGGCGCCCACCGGTCAGGACGACATCGACGACACGATCTGCTCGGACGGCAAGATGGTCAGCCGCGCCGACTACACCAAGCCGTCGACCAACGGCAACGGCAACGGC
>JBDZVK010000071.1:1945-5266 GCA_040255725.1 Actinomycetota bacterium | reverse complement strand
CAACGGCAACGGCAACGGCGATCAGGCAGGCGGCGGTTCGACCGCACACGCGGCCACGCCGGTCCGCACGCAGCCGACCTTCACCGGCTGAGACGGGATTTCTCGCTGCGAGCCGGTACGACGCTCAGGCGTCGGGACCGGTCAGCGTCGCCATGTCCTCGGCCAGCGTGGCTCGCACCTGCACGCACAACGCCTCGCGGGCCAGTTGCTTGGAGCGCGCATACGCGCCGGTCCGGTAGCCGGCAAGCAGGCCGGCCCGGTCCATGGCCGTGCCGACCAGGTCGTCGGGCGGCACCGCCTCGTCGAGATAGCCGACCTGCGCTGCGCCGGCCGGGTCGAAGACCTGGGCCCCGAGCGTCGCCCGGGTGAACGCGGTGGGCAGGAGGCGGTCACGGGCGAACTCGATCACGAAGATCGGCAGCGGCATTCCGATCGCCACCTCGGTGAGTCCGATCTTGAACGGACCCTCCGCACCGACCCGCACGTCGCTGGCCAACAGCAACAGCGCCCCCATCGCCAGCGCGTGCCCGGTGCAGGCCGAGACGATCGGCAGTGGGTGTTCGTACATCGTGCACAGCAGCTCGGCACCGTCGGTGACCAGCGCCCGCATGGTGTCTTCCGACGAGGTCATCACCGACAGGTCGAAGCCCGCCGAGAACCGGCCCTCGCGTCCGACGATGACCACCGCACGGGCTTCGGCGGCCGCACGGTCCAGGTACTCGTGGAACGCTTCGATGGTGGAGGGGCCGACGACGTTCGCCTTGCCGTCGTCGTGGGTGATGATCGCGATGTTGCCGTCGAGGTGGTACGTGGGCACGGGGGCTTCGCTCATGGGAGGCGACGCTACCCGGCGTCACCTGCCTGCGGGAACGCCGTTGGTGCGGCGAACCGCTCGATCCAGTTCGGCCGATCCGATCGTGCCGGCGACCCGTCCGTCGGATCCGACGACGAGGATCTGGCCGACCGCGTTGCCGCGCAGGCGGTCGACCAGGGCGAGACTCGACTCGTCGGTGCGGGCGACCGCGACCCGTTCGATCGGGAAGGCGAGTTGCCCGAGCGGCACCGAGGCCCGGCTGGCCGCGTCGGTGTTGCGGATCTGATCCGCGGTCAACAGCCCGGTGATGCGTCCGTCGGGCGCCTGGGCACAGAACGCCGGTGGGAGGGGGCTCGGCACCCCGGCGGTGAGCGCACGGTCGATGCTGAGATGCGCGGGGAGGACCGGCGGCGACGGACGCATGACGTCCGCGGCGGTACTGGCCGAGAGCACGGTCTCCGCGCCGGTGCGTCGCACATCCGCGAGGGCGACCGAGATGATCCACCAGCCGATGATCATGAGCCAGATGCCGTTGAACGATTCGCTCGAGTTCATCATCACGAGCCCGTAGGCCACCCCGGCGCCGCCGAGCGCGATGCCCGCGTACGCCGCCCACTTGCGGGCCACGGTGCGGTTCCCGGTGACCGCCCAGACGCCGGCGCTGAAGAGTTGCCCGCCGTCGAGCGGGGCGGCCGGCAGCAGATTGAACGCCCCGAGGAGGAAGTTCACGAACGCGAGCCAGCCGAGCACCACGGCGACCAACCCGGACGTGCCGATCCCCACCGCGAACGGGTCGGGGTCGTTGGCCACCGCCAGGTGCGCGACCCAGAACACCGCGGCGAGCGCCAGGTTCGACACCGGCCCCACCGCGGCGATGAGAAACTGGTTGCCGGGCGTGGTCGGTTCGCGGTCGAGTTCCGCGTAGCCCCCGAGCAGCCACAGCGTGATGCCGCGTACCCCGATGCCCCGGTGTTGGGCCACGAGGGCGTGGCTCATCTCGTGGACGAACAGGCTGAGGAAGAAGCCGAGCGCGCCGACGATGCCGGCGATCCAGTACGCCGTGTCCGAGAGGAAGAACGCCTCGTTCGGGAACTGGTAGGTGGCGAGAACGTAGACGTAGAACCCGGCGATGAGCAGCACCGACCAGCTCAAGCCGACCCGGATGCCCCGGATGTGACCGAGTGGGATGTCGTTCTTCACCGTGCCTCCAGGGGCGCGTCCCGCACGGGCGCACCGTCGCGCCGGTCGAGCGGCTTCAGGCTACCGGCCCTCGCGTGCCGGCGGCCTGTCCACCGGGGGTCGCTCGCAGTGGATTCAGGTTCGGCCGGTCAGGTCCTGGCCGAATGGTGGACCCGACGGGCGGGGCGACGCCGGCGATTCGCCGGTCCCGTCGCCGGCCGGTGCCGCGCCGGTGGGGGCGCGTTCTGCGAACGCCGCGATGTTCGATGCGTCCTGTTCGAGGCGGGCCAGGATCCGGTGGACCACGCCCGGCGTCATCTCCAGCGCCCGGGCGAGCCGGTCGAGCATGGTGCGGTTGGTCGCCGAGAGTTCACCCGTGGCCGTGGCGACATGGCCGATGTCGACCACGAGCCGTTCCCGGGCCGCGGGCTCCATGTCGATCGTCAGTGCCCGGGCCTCGTCCTCGACGTGCTCGACGTCCATGCTGCGCAGGTCGGCATCCAGGTCGGTCGTGGTGTAGTGGGGGAGCCCGGCGCCCTGGATCACGAGCACGGCGATGCGACGCGCCGACTCTTCGTAGGGGTCGCCGTCGAGCACGGCGAGCACGGTCGCGGCACGGGTGAGCCGTTGCAGCCGCGTGGCGAGGTCCGAGGTGGGTGGTGAGGTCAGCACGTGTTCGTCGTAGACGCGGTGGCAGCCCTGACACACGTACACGTCCGCGGTGACCTCGCGGGGAATGAGCGGCACGACCACGCAGAGCCAGTTGCGTGAGCGGCGGTGCCGGTAGACGCGTTCCGAGCCGCACCCGGGACAGTAGAACGTACCGGTCTCGCGGTCGTGCCAGCGCTCGAAGGTGCCCACCTTGGTGCTCACGGCTCATCACCGTACCCGGTACGTGCGACCCGCGGGCGGCCGAAGTGCGCTGGTCGATCGGCGCCGGGTCCACGGTAGGCTCGGTGATGGCATGGATACGACGATGACTACTCCGGTGCTGACCGTGACCGAGCGGGCGGTCACCGACATCAGCAACCTGCTGGCCGCCGAAGACGACGCCGCCGACCTGGCCCTCTGGGTGCAGATCACCGGTGCGAACGGGTCGGATTACGCCTACGACCTGGTCTTCGAGACGATCGACGAGCTCGCCGAGGGTGACGCGCTGAGCGACCACGACGGGCTCCGGGTCGTCATCCCGGCCGCGTCGGTCGACGCGCTCAGGGGGGCGACGCTCGATCTGCCCGACGATCCGAACCAGGGTGGGCTGGTGCTCCGCAACCCGAACAAGCCCGACCCGCTCGCGGGCATCGACCTGAGCCAGGGCGGCGACCTGG
>JBDZVK010000071.1:0-1845 GCA_040255725.1 Actinomycetota bacterium | reverse complement strand
GGTGGGTGCGCGGCGCCGTCGCGTGCGGCCGCGTCGACGATGCGGGCGCCCATCACCGCGCCCACGCCGCCTTCGGCGATCCCGTCCTCGACGGTCACGACGACGTCGTGGTGGGCGGCGTGCGCGACGAGTGCCGGGTCGGGCGGTTGGACGACGCGGGGATCCCAGACGGTCACGCCGATGCCGCGCTCGGCGAGCCGGTCGGCCGCGATCGTGGCTTCGGCGAGCAACTTGCCCACCCCGATCAGACAGACCCGGGCGCCGTCGTCGGCGCGCACGAGGCGGCCGGTGAACCCGGAGCCGACGTCGTGCTCGTCGGCCATGACCGCCGAGGTGCGCGGGTAGCGGATCGCCACCGGTCCTTCCGCTGTTTCGACCGCGTCGTGGAGCATCTGCTGCAGCTCCTGGTACGACGAGGGCACGAGCACGGTCATGCCGGGCACCTTCGACATCCACGCGAGGTCGAACATGCCGTGGTGGGAGGCGCCGTCGGGGCCGGTCACGCCGGCACGGTCGATCGCGAAGATCACCTTCTGGCCGTGCAGGCCCACGTCGTAGATCGCCTGGTCGAGGGCCCGGGTGAGGAACGTCGAGTACAGCGCCACGACGGGTCGAAGCCCGGCCATCGCCATACCGGCCGCAGCGGTGACGGCGTGCTGTTCGGCGATGCCGACGTCGATGAGCCGGTCACCGAACCGGTCGGCGAAGGGGAGGAGCCCGGTCGAGCCGGGCATCGCCGCGGTGATGGCGACGATCTCGGGGTGCGCTTCGGCCTCCTTGATGAGCGCCTCGGTGAACGCCCCGGTGTATGAGGGCGGGCCGCCGGGCACGTGCTGGGGACCGATCTCGGGGTTGAACCGGGGCGCGTCGTGGAGGCATTTCTCCTCGTCGTCCTCGGCGGGTGGGTAGCCGCGCCCCTTCTGGGTGAGCACGTGCACCACGACCGGGCCGTCGGGGTAGTCGGCCGCGTTGCGCAACGCCTTCTCGAGCGCTTCGACGTCGTGGCCGTCGAATGGGCCGGAGTAGCGGACCCCGAGGGTCTCGAAGAACGCGGTCGGCTCGATCATGTCGCGCAGGCCGGTGAGCGCCCCCTCGATGCCCCAGGCGAGATGGTCTCCCACGACGGGCACGTCGCGCACGATCCGCGACATCTTCGCCCGCTGGCGCAGGTAGGACGGGTGCATCCGGAGCCGTGCGACGCCTTCGGAGATGCGTGACACCGTCGGCGCGTAGCTGCGACCGTTGTCGTTGAACACGATGATGGCGCGCCGGCCCGAGTGGCCGAGGTTGTTGAGCGCCTCGTACGCGAGGCCGCCGGTCATGGCACCGTCGCCGAGCACGGTGACCACGCGGCGGTCGTGCACGTCGAGCTTGTCGAACGCGGTGGCGATCCCGAACGCGTAGCTGGCGCCCGTGGACGCGTGGGAGTTCTCGATCCAGTCGTGTTCGGACTCGGCCCGGCTGGGGTAGCCCGAGAGGCCGCCGGGTTGGCGGAGGTGTTCGAAGCCGGCCTGGCGGCCCGTGAGGATCTTGTGCACGTACGCCTGGTGGCCGGTGTCGAAGAGCAGCACGTCGTCGGGTGAGTGGAACACCCGGTGCAGGGCGAGCGTCAGCTCGACCGCGCCGAGGTTCGAGCCCAGGTGGCCCGCGTTCGCGGCAACCGCGGTGACGATGAAGTGCCGGATCTCCGCAGCCAGCGCGTCGAGCTCGGCGTAGTCGAGCCGCCGCAGATCGCGGGGGGAGTGGATGCTGGAGAGGTACTCGGGCAATTCGATCGCCTCGGTGTGGCTGGCTGCACGGCATGCCCGGTCCTGCGGAGCTGCCGACACACAAGGCTACTCCGCG
>JBDZVK010000425.1:0-1997 GCA_040255725.1 Actinomycetota bacterium | reverse complement strand
TCCTGCGCCGCCGCAAGTCGACCTACCTCTACGGCGCCGAGGACGACGCCCGCGACCTGGTCGACCATCTCGCGGGATATGTCGGCGTCGCCACCGAACTTCGGTGACCGGGGCCGCCCGCGGGCAGGAGACCTCGTCCTGCGAGAAGATTTTGCGATTCGATCTCGCAGAATCGTCTACGATCTGACCGACGCACCGGCATGGGCGGGTCGTCACGGTCGGCGGATCGGCCGTTCGAACAGACGAGAGAGCGATACGCAATGGGGTTCACCGTTCGGCGCGACGTGCGCATCGAGAAGGTCGACGGGGGGTTCCTGGTCCTCGTGGACGGCGCGGAGCACGTCCACCAGCTCACCGGTGCGGCGGCCGACGCCTTTGCCCTGGCACGCCACGGCGCATCCGAGGTCCCCGAGGACCTGAGCGGTGCCATGGCCGGACTCGTCGAAGCCGGCATCGTGGAGGTCACCACGTGGTCCCGACGGCAGGCGCTCCAGCTCGGGGGCGCCACCGCTGCCGCCGGGATCGCGACGCTCGCCCTCCCCGGTATCGCCGCGGCCGCGTCACCCAGCGACCCCACCGACCCCTCGACGACCGCGTCGACCACCACGACCACTCCCCCACCACCGACCCCCACCCCAGGCCTCTACATCGCCCACCAGACCGGTTCGGTGAGCAGGTGGGACGGCTCCACCCTCACCCACAACGTGGTCACCGGGCTGCCCTCGGTCTATGACCTGCTCTGGCACGACGGACTCCTCTACATCACCGCTCCCTTCGTCGACACGATGAGCGCCTGGGATCCCAGCACGGACACCACCACCACCATCACCGGGCTGAGCTCTCCGTGGGGATTGGCCGCGCACGGGGGTCTCCTGTACATCGCGGACTCCAGCAGCAATTCGGTGAGTTCGTGGGACGGCACCACGCTGACAACGGCCGCCACCGGCGTCGTCCAACCGTCGGGATTGGCCTGGCACGACGGTCTCCTCTACATCGCCAGTTTCGCCAACGACTCGGTCAGCGTCTGGGACGGCTCCACGGTCTCGCCCGTCATCGCCTCTGGCCTTTCCAGTCCGGTGAGCCTGGCGTGGCACAACGACGTCCTCTTCATTGCCAACGCCGACAACGGCACCGTGAGCAGCTGGGACCCGACCAGCTCCGGCACGACCGCCACCACGATCATCGCTGGACTGAACAACCCCCAAAGCCTCGTATCGCATGGTGGCCTCCTGTACATCGCCGAGTTCATCGGGGGCACGGTGAGAACCTGGGACGGCGCAACGCTGGTCACGGCCATCACCGGTCTGAGTTTTCCGATCTCCTTGGCCTGGCTCTGAGCGTCGCCGGCCGGGGTCAGCTGCTTCAGACAGCCAGGGCGTCGGCCAACGCTCGTCCGAACCGCGTCGGGTCCTCGACCATCGGGTAGTGGCCGAATCCGTCGAGCGGCCGGTAGTCCGCGTCGGGGCGTCGGGCAGCGAGCTGCACGCCCATGGCCGCGACGGCGACCGGGTCCTGTTGGGCCCACAGGATGTGCAGCGGGCTCGGGTGGGTTTCGATGGCGCCGGTGTAGCGCGACTCGGCGCGTCGGCGGTCATCGAGGTAGCGGATCAGCCGGGGCATCAGCAGGTGACCGTTCTGGTATTCGATCGCCGCGACCAGGGCGGCGCGTTCCGCGTCGTCGGGTTGATGGTCGGGGTGGAACACCTTGGCGATCCCCTGGCCGAGCCCATCTCCACCGACCAAAGCACCGAGCTCGTCTCCCAGGCGCTCGTCCGGCGCCGACCACAGCCGGTGCTGCCCCTCGGTCAGCGACGCGAGGTCGAGGTAGATCGAGCCGTTGACGATCACCCGACGCGTGACCTCGAGGGTGAGCGGTTCGGGCGGTCGGCCCGTACCCGAGGTGACCACCGGCGCGTCCGGGGGCGCCGACCACGCCGGGTCATCCGGGACGCTGGCCGCGGGCATCGTGCGGGCCAGGATCTCCCCGCCCACCGTGT
>JBDZVK010000070.1:0-10393 GCA_040255725.1 Actinomycetota bacterium | reverse complement strand
CCAGACCGTGCCGGCCCGAAAGGATGCCCCGATGCCCCGTCGCCCGCTCACCCTCGCCCTGTCGCTACTCGTGGTCGGGGCATTCGCCTTCTCCGCGTGCGGAGCCGACGTCGACAGCGTGAAGGACTCGACCTCCACGTCGACCGGATCCAGTTCGCAAGAAGGGAAGACCTCGACGACGTCCGACGACGACAGCGACCGCACGACGACCACCGAGACCGACCGGTCGAAGAAGCCCAGCGGTGAAGCCGCTCCCTATGTGCAGGCCATGGTCGACTCGATGATGGACGACGAAGAAATGGCGATCGACGAGGAAAAGGCCCGTTGCTTCGCCACCAGCGCGATCGACATCATCGGCGTCGACCGTCTGAAGGACAAGGGCGTCGAGCCGGCCGACATGCGCGACGATTCCTCGACCGACATGTCGTCGGTGGGGCTGTCGATGGACGAGGGCAACGAACTCTACGACGCGTTCGAGGACTGCGACATCGACCTTCGGGCGCTCATGCTCGAGAGCATGGGCGAAGACGAAGAGGTGCCCGCCGAGGCGATGGAATGCCTCGATCAGGTCCTCACCGACGACAACCTGCGAAAGCTCATGGTCGTCTCGATCGTCAAAGGCGACGACGCGGTCGAGAACGATCCGGAACTCAAGCCGGTGATGGCCGGTCTGATGGGTTGCATGTTCATGGCGATGGGCTCCGAGACCACGACTTCCTGACCGAGTCGACGCCCCGGCTGGGCGATCGGTGCCGCGGGAGGTCTCGCCCCCGTCACGACTCGGCGGGGCCGAACCCCCCGCCCGACAATCGCACGCTGCCGTCGCCCTTGGTGATCCGGCCGATCTCGGTGGCACGCACGCCGCGGGCACGCAACACGTCGATGGCCCGGTACGCCTCGTCCTCGGGGACGACCGCGACCATCCCGACCCCGAGGTTGAACACCTTGGCCATCTCGGCATCGGAGATGCCGCCGGCCCGCTGGATCTCACCGAAGATCCGGGGTGACTCCCAGGTGGTCGTGTCGACGACGGCGTCGAGGTTGTCGGGCAGGACCCGGTTGAGGTTGCCCGGCAGACCACCGCCGGTGATGTGCGCGACCGCCGACACCTCGACGGTGCGCAGCAGGTCGCCGATCGCCGGTGCGTAGATCAGCGACGGTTCGAGCAGCTCCTCGGCCAGGGTGTGCTTCGCGCCGTCGAAGGCCGGGTCGTCGAGCGACCGGCCGGCGTTCTCGAGCAGCACCCGACGGGCGAGGGAGTAGCCGTTCGAGCGGAGCCCGGGCGACTCGAGTCCGATGAGAGCATCGCCACGGTTCACCTTGTCGGCGCCGATCATCTGGTCTCGCTCGACCACGCCGACCGCGAAACCCACCAGGTCGAAGTCGCCGGGCTCCATCGCTCCGGGGTGCTCGGCCATCTCCCCACCGATGAGCGCACAACCGGCCTGCCGGCACCCCTCGGCGACCCCTTCGACGAGGTCCGCGATCTGGTCGGGGTCGAGGTGACCGACGGCGATGTAGTCGAGGAAGAACAGCGGTTCGGCCCCTTGACACACCAGATCGTCGACGCACATCGCGACCAGGTCGATGCCGATCGTGTCGAACCGACCCACCGCGTTGGCGACGAGTGCCTTGGTGCCCACCCCGTCGGTGGACGAGACCAGCACGGGACGCCGGTAGCGGTGCTGGGCGAACGCGAACAATCCACCGAACCCGCCGATGTCGCCGATCACCTCGGGACGGAGCGTCGTGCGGACCTTCTCGGTGATACGCCGGACGGCCTCCTCGCCGGCGGCGATGTCCACCCCGGCCGATGCATAGGTCTCACCCATTTCGGTGCGTTCCTCGTCGATGTCGTCTGGGCCGGTCAGTGCGGTCTACCGGAGATGCGGAGTGCTTCGACCGTCGGCACGTCGTTGTCGACCAGACCGGCCAGACCCTCGAGCAGATTCGGAACCTGGTCACCCGAATCGACCTCGAGCGCGGCCTTGGTGTCGCCCTCGGGTACCGGCGTCGGATACTCGCCGGTGAAGCACGCGGTGCAGAACCCGGCACCCGGGGCACCGGTCGCCTCGATGAGCCGGTCGAGCGTGATGAAAGCGAGCGAATCGACGCCGAGATAGGCGCGGATCTCCTCGACCGACAGGTTCGCGGCCAGCAGCTCGGCACGGTTGCCGATGTCGATCCCGTAGTGACAGGAGTGTTTCACCGGCGGAGACGAGATCCGCAGATGCACCTCGGCGGCGCCGGCTTCACGCAGCATCGAGACCAGTGGGCGTTGCGTCGTGCCCCGCACGATCGAGTCGTCGACGACGACCAGACGCTTGCCGGCGATGTTCTCGCGCAGCGGGTTCAGCTTCATGCGCACACCCAGGGCGCGCATCGCCTGGGACGGGGCGATGAACGTGCGCCCGATGTAGCGGTTCTTCACCAGGCCCTGGCCGTAGGGGATCCCGCTCGCCCGGGCGAAGCCCTCGGCCGCGGGCAGGCCCGACTCGGGAACTCCCATGACCATGTCGGCCTCGACCGGTGCCTGCTCGGCGAGCAGCTCGCCCATGCGAACCCGGGCGTGATGCACGCTCTGGCCGTAGAGCTGCGAGTCGGGACGGGCGAAGTAGACGAACTCGAACAGGCACAGCTTCGGGTTCAGCCGGTCGGCCGGGAACGCCTGGACCGAGGTGACGCCGTCGCCGTCGACGATCACGAGTTCGCCCGGGTCGATCTCGCGCACGAAGTGCGCCCCGATCACGTCGAGCGCCGGCGTCTCCGAGGCGAGGACCCAGCCGCCGTTGTCGAGCCGTCCCAGGCACAGGGGGCGGAAGCCGTTCGGGTCGCGTACGCCGTAGATGCGCTTCTCGTCCATCAACACGAAGCTGAACGCGCCCTGAAGGCGCGGCAACACGCGTAGCAGCGCGCTGCCGAGCAGATCGGGGACGACCGACGCGTCGGCGGCAGGCACCGCGTCGGCCTGGGCCTGTGCGATGTCGAGCGACAACAGCTCGGCGACCAGATCGGTGTCGGAAGCCACCGTGCCCGGCAACATCCCGATGCCGTCGGCGAGCTCGCGGGTGTTGGTGAGATTGCCGTTGTGACCGAGCGCGAAGCCCATCGTGCCGAGGTCGCGGTACACCGGTTGGGCGTTGCGCCAGGTCGACTTGCCCGTCGTCGAGTACCGGGTGTGGCCGATCGCGAGGTCGCCGGTCAGCGGCGCGAGAGTGCGCTCGTCGAACACGGTCGAGACCAGCCCCATGTCCTTGACGACCGTGATCTCCTCGAGGTCCGACACCGCCATGCCCGCAGACTCCTGCCCGCGGTGTTGCAGTGCGTAGAGCCCGAGGTAGGTGAGATGGGCGACCGGCTGACCCGGTGCCCTGACGCCGAAGACCCCGCATGCTTCCTTCGGCGTGTCGTCGGTCAGCGAGTCGTCGGTAGACGTGTCGGCACCGTCGATCCGGTGCGGTTCATGGTCGATCGGGTCATGGTCGTACGGATCTGGCGCGGCCGACGGCACCTTCCCATCATCGCACGTCGACCGGCCCGTTCCACCAACTCTCGGGCTGATCGATGCGAACCCGGCGCGCGACCGACATCCGAGAGCACGGAGCACGCCGTGTCCCGCGTTTTTTCATGGTGGTCCGGCCGTGCTCGAGGGTGGCGCTAGCGTGCGCCACCATGGTGACGGCCGGGCAGGATCCCGGACACGGCTCGGGCGAAGCTGCCCCCGATGTGCCGAGATCGGGGACCCACGCGTGGTATCACCGGCAGGAGGCGCTTCCCGGGCGCCGCTGGCGGGTCCGCTGCCTGTTCAGCGACGACCACGACGACGGCGAGGTCGTCACCGATCCGGGCGACACGACCGGCATCTTCGAGATCTGGCGGGCCGACCTCGACGAGGAGCGACGACCGCGCCTGCGGGTCGATCCAGCGGCGGCGCCGAGCAGCCCGCAGATGTGGTTTGTGGCGCTGCCGGAGTTCGGCGAAACCCGCCCGGCGATGACCCTGGTCGGCTACGCGCACGACGCGCTGCCGGCCGGGGTGGTCGTTCCCGATGCGACGTTCTTCTCGCTTCCGGTCAGAAGCCGTGACCAGGTGGGCGCGATCCGTTGGTGGCGCGACGAGGCCGTCGTCGACCAGGTGTACGTCGGCGAGAACTGGCGCCGCCGCCACGTCGCGACCGCCCTGATCTACGCGGCGTCCGCGTACCACCAGCTCCACGGCTGGCCGGGCCGGCTCCACAGCGACGGGCGTCGGACCTCGCTGGGCGAGCAGCTCGTCGCCGGGCTCCGTCATCCGGCGCGCATCGCGGTCCTCGACGAACTGATGCCACCCATGGACCCGACCGCGACTCCCGACAGCCGCTAGGGTTCCGATGCGATACACGGCGGTCGACTCTTCGATCACCGACGAACCACGAGACGAGAGGCGAGACATGCGACGGGCGAATTTCGTGAATCGGACCTGGTTGTCGATGGTCGGGGTCGCGACGGCGGTGACCACCACCGCGGCGACATGGGCGCCGACGACCGCGGCCGCACCGACGGTCGACGCGGACGCGCACACCGCGAACGCCCCCACCACCAGAGCCGGGGACGGCACCTACGAATCGTGCGCCGCGTACTTCGGGTTCGGCAAGCGCTCCGACGGGGTGCTCGACATCGTCTCCTTCGACGTGGCCGACGAAAACGGCTCCGACGGGGTCGCCCATGCGGTGCCGACCGACACCCAGGTGGTCCTCGTGCTCACCAACGAGGCGGGCGACCAGCTCGAGTGCGCGCCAGTCGAGGTCACCGAGGACATGTGGAACGACGCGATGGACGACCTCGACCTGAACGCTGTCGGGATCTCGCCCGACCATCCCCTGCCGTCGTGGCCGGGCCCGGGGCACTACATCTACCCGACGGTCAACTTCGAACCGTACATCTCGGGTTCGGGCGCAGAACCGGGAACCGACTTCGGCACCGTCACCTCGGTCGGATTCAGAGTGACCTCGATCCCCGATGGCCACACGCTCGTGTCACCGACCGACGTGCAGCCGCTCGCGGTGCACTACCCCGGCGGCGGCGACGGCTACACCAGCGTGGACGATCCGCTGTTGCGCGCCTACCTGACCTCGGCGGTCGGTGCCGACGCCGCGGCGGCCTTCTCGGCGGCGCTCGTGGCCTGCGGTCCCGACGGCGACGGCTCGATCGTCCCCGCAGGCGACCTGCTCGCGGCCATCCGCGCCCTGGAGACCTACCGCGACTACGAGCCTCTGGACCCCGAATACCTGGACTGCTCGGCGGTCAGGCAGCTCAACGGCGAGGTCTCCTTCCAACTCGACCTGAGCGACACGGTGAACTACGTCGAGCCGATCCGTCTGGCGTTGCCCGAGCAGCCCACGACCACGACCACGACCACGACGATGCCGACGACGACCACGACGACGAGCACCACCACGTCGACACCGGCCCCGACGACGACCACGGCCGCCGCACAGGCGGCCGCAGCCGAACCCGTCGCAGCGACGCCGGCCTACACGGGCTGACGCGTCGCCGGGGCGCCCGGCGACGGGGTGGACCGCCGGCGCGGTTCGGCGAACGCCCGCGCCGGCGCGTTCAACCCTGGATGGTGCCGGCGGCGAACGCGTCGGGGAGTCGGTCGTGCCAGGCCGCCCGCAACTCCTCGACCCCGACGTCGAGCGCCACTTCCCCGGCGGCCTGCACCGTCAGACGGTCGCCGGTGACCGTGCCCAGCAGCCGTGCGGGTACTCCCGCGTCGCGGCAGCGACGTTGCACGGCGGCGACGTCGTCGGCGCCCACGCAGACCAGCATCCGCGAAGGCGTCTCGCCGAACAGCCACGGCACCGGTGACGCCGCGTCGGGCATGGTGATGTGCGCGCCGAGTCCCGAGCGCGCCGCGGCTTCTCCGAGGGTGCCGGCGAGCCCGCCTTCTGACACGTCGGACACCCCGACGGCCACGCCGTCGACGACGAGGCCACGCACCGTGTCGCACACCCTGGTGTGCATCGCCGGATCGAGTGCGACGAGGGAGCCGCCGCGCAGGCCGTGGTCGAACGCCCAGCGCGACCCGGCCAGACCGCTCGGTCGGCCCTCGGTTGGACCGTCGCCCGCGGGATCCGGCCCGATCAGCACCACGCGCGCGTCGGCCTCGAGGGTCAGCCCGGGCGGTCGCCGTTCGAGGGCATCGATCAGCCCGAGCGTGCCCACGACGGGGGTCGGGTCGATGTCGACGTCGCCCGATGCGTTGTAGAAGCTGACGTTGCCGCCGATCACCGGCACGCCGAATGCCCGGCAGGCGTCGCCCATGCCGTCGACCGATTCCGAGAACTGCCACATGACCTCGGGGTTCTCCGGATTGCCGAAGTTGAGACAGTTCACGAGCGCCAGGGGTCGGGCACCGACACACGCCAGATTCGCCAGCGACTCGGCCACGACCGCGGCCGTACCGGCCTTCGGGTCGACCGCACACCAGCGGTGATTGCCGTCGGTGGTCAGCGCGACGCCTTTGCCGGTCTCCACGCCGGTGGTGGGGTGACGCAGGCGCAACACCGCCGCGTCCGAACCGGGCCCGGTCACGGTGTTCAGGAAGAGCTGGTGGTCGTACTGCGACCAGATCCATTGCGTCCCGCACAGCATCGCCACGAGGTCGGCACCGAGTCGGGCCGGCGTGTCGCGACCGTCGAGGTGCCCCGCCGGGTCGTCGACGCGCCGTTCGGCGAGGTCGGTGGGCTCCGCACGGGGCCGGTCGTACAGCGGCGCTTCCTCTTCGAGGGACTTTGCCGGTGCGTCGGCGAGCACCTCGGCGTCGGCCCCGGCACCCGAGAGCACGCGCAGGCGTCCGCTGGTGTTCACCCTCCCGATCACCGACGCCCGGATCTCCCACCGTTCGGCCACCTCGAGCACGTCGTCGAGCTGCTCGGGCGTGACGATGGCCAGCATCCGCTCCTGGGACTCGCTGGTCATGATCTCGACGGGGTTCATGCCCGCCTCGCGCAGCGGGATCTCCGACACGTACACGTCCATCCCCGAATCGCCCTTGGCGGCGGTCTCGGAGGTGGCACAGGTGATCCCGGCACCACCGAGATCCTGCACGCCGACCACGAGGTCACGCGCATAGAGCTCCAGGCACGCTTCGATGAGTCGCTTCTCCTCGAAGGGGTCACCGACCTGCACGCTGGGGCGCTTGTCGTCGTCGGCTCCGTCGGTGTCGAACGACGCCGAGGCGAGCACCGACACACCGCCGATCCCGTCACGACCGGTGGTCGAGCCGAGCAGCACCGCCAGGTTGCCCTCGCCGGTCGCCCTGCCCAAGACGAGATTCTCGACGGGCAGGATGCCGAGCGCGAGCACGTTCACGAGCGGATTGCCGGTGTAGGTCGGGTCGAAGACGGCTTCGCCGCCGATGGTGGGGACGCCGACCGAGTTGCCGTAGCCGGAGATGCCCGACACGACGCCTTCGGCGACCCACCGGCTCCGGGCGTCGTCGAGCGGACCGAAGCGCAGCGGGTCCATCAGGGCGATGGGCCGGGCACCCATCGAGAAGATGTCGCGCAGGATGCCGCCGGCACCGGTCGCCGCGCCCTGGTACGGCTCGATGAACGAGGGATGGTTGTGGCTCTCGATCCGCAGCGCCAGCGCGATCCCGTCACCGACGTCGACCACGCCGGCACCCTCGCCGGGACCGACCAGCACGTGCGACGCCTCGGTGGGCAGGCGGCGCAGGTGGATACGGGACGACTTGTACGAGCAGTGCTCGGACCACATCACCGAGTACATCGCCAGCTCGAGTTGGTTGGGGCGACGGCCGAGCGTCTCGGCGATCTGGTCGGCCTCGTCGTCGGTCAGCCCGAGCGACCGGTGGATCGCCGGATCGACGGCGGGCTCGTTGCGGTCCGGTTCGTTGCGGTCGGGCTCGTCGGGGTGCGGGCCGTCGGAGGGTTCACTCGCCACGGTGGTCATCGTAAGGATCCATCGTAGGAGGCGGCGTCCGAGACCCCCGAAGCGACGGCGAACGGGGCCCCGAGGCGCCTGAACCCCGTCGGGTCAGGGGTCCGAGGTGGAGGCCGGGTCGGCGAACTCCCACCCCAGGTACTCGCCCCCCCAGCTCACCGCGAAGCCTCCGAGCGCGTCACGTGACCGGGCCAGGTCGATCTGCGAGAGCGCCTCGGTGTCGACCACGACGAAACGCGGCGGCGCCTCGGCATCGGTGCCCTCGGTCGCCGCGAAGGTGACCTCGACTCCCGCGTCCCGCAGCGCGGCGGCCGCCTGATCGGCCTCGGCGAGGCTCGGGAACCCGAAGCGGTGCTCGACGGTACGTCGCACCGGGTTGGTGCCGGCTTCGACCGGGGCGGCGGCATCGTGGATCCTGCGGCGGTCCGCATCGGCCGGCACCGCGTCGGTGAACAGCGCCCGGTACATGCTCCAGGCCGGGTCGGGGGTGATGTCGACGTCGAGGTCGTCGTCGCCGAATACTTCGAGGACGGCCCGGCACCGCTCCGGGTCGGCGGTGTGCAGGATCAGATCCCGGAACGCCGGCACGGTCAATACGGCGATGAGCACGGCATCGTCGCCGAGCGCGGCGACGAGCGCCTCCTCACGGGCGATCAACGCCGTCGAGGTCTCGGCGTCGGGGAAGGTCGGGGTGTCGACATCGCCGAAGCGGATCCGCACGAGCACCCGGTGGTCCCGGCCACTCGTCGGTCCCGCACCGAGGTAGCCCGCATGGACCCGCACGCTGGAGAGGGCCTCGTCATGGGCGACCACCCCCACCAACCAGGTGTCGGTGACCTCCTCGGACATCGGGGTTAGCCTCGCAGGTCTTGACCTTGCGCGCACGCTTCCTGACGATGTCGGCGGCAGCCGTCGTGGTCGTGTCGTCGTTGGGCTCGTGCTCGACGTCGATCCCGGCCCAGCGCGGAGCCGCCGACTCGAGTGGCACCCAACCGACCGTCGCGGCGGCCACGACCGTGCCGTCGGAAGACGGCACGGCGAAACCGATCGACTGGCACGACTGCGACGACGCGCAACCTCCGTTCGAGTGCGCCACCATCTCGGTTCCCGTCGACCACGACGACCCCCACGGCGCAACGCTCGACCTCGCGGTGGTGAAGTTGCCGGCCACCGATCCGTCGAAGTCGGTCGGACCGTTGCTGGTGAACCCCGGAGGGCCCGGCGCCTCGGGCATCGACTTCGTCGAGGGCAACGTCTGGCCGCGGGCGATCACCGATCATTTCGACCTGATCGGCTTCGATCCCCGCGGGGTCGGACGATCGAGTCCCCTCGACTGCGGCTTCGACATCGGCAAGCTCTACGCCCCGGACCCGGCCCCACAGACGCCGAAGGCGGTCGCGGAGCTCGAATCGGTCTCGAAGTCGTATGTGAAGGCGTGCACCGACGCCGACGCCGACCTGCTCCCGCACATGTCGACCCGAGACGTCGCTGCCGACATGGACGACCTCCGCCAGGCACTCGGCGTCGACGAGATCAACTACCTGGGCTACTCCTACGGCACCAGCATCGGCCAGGTCTACGCCGACACCTACCCGACCCACATCCGCGCCATGGTGCTCGACGGGGTCGTGCGCCTCGGTCAATCGGGCATCGATGCCGCCCGCGACCAGGGGGTCGCCTTCGACAAGGTCTTCGGCGAGTTCCTCGCGAAGTGCCCGTCGCTCCCCGACTGTCCCGCCGACCCGGCGGCCGCGTATCGCAAGGTCCGCGACGAACTGCGTGCGGCGCCGATGCCCACCGACGATCCGACCCGCGCACTCACCAGCGGCGCGTTCCAGCTCGGCGTCGGTCAGGCGCTGTACGTGACGAGCTTCTGGCCGACGCTGGCACGAGGGCTGGGCGAGGCGCTGAAGGGCGACGGCACCACGATGCAGGCGCTCGCCGACCAGTACCTGGGGCGTGAGGCCGACGGCTCGTACGGCAACCAGACCGACGTCTACTTCGCGGTGAGTTGTCTGGACTGGGACTGGCCGTCGAAGCCGCAGGCCTTCATCGACGCCGGTCGTGCCGTGGCGAAGACGTCGCCGTACCTGGCGGAAGGCATCATCACCGACTACATCCGGTGCGCCTACTGGCCGACCCCACCCCGGCCGCTCACGCCGCCGAAGGCGAAGGGCTCACCGTTGATCGTGGTGGTGTCGACCACGGGCGATCCCGCGACGCCCTACGTCAACGGCGTCGACCTGGCGAAGGCGCTGCCGCACGGGACGCTGATCACGAAGGTCGGCGAGGAGCACACGGCATTCGGTCGGGGTGACTCCTGTGTGGACGACGCCGTGTCGGCCTACCTGATCTCGTTGCGACCGCCCGAGAAGGGTCTGCGCTGCAACTGACCCGGCGCCCGGCGCCCAGCCTGCGCCCCGGCCCACGAACGTCGCCCCGCC
>JBDZVK010000424.1:0-2004 GCA_040255725.1 Actinomycetota bacterium | reverse complement strand
CACCCGGCAGGCGGGCCGACGTGAACGTGATCGACTTCGATGCACTGAAGATCCATGCCCCCGAGTTGCGCTACGACCTTCCCGCCGACTCGAGCCGCATCCTCCAGGCGGCCTCGGGATACGTGGCCACACTGGTGGGTGGCGTGGTGACCCGCGAGCACGACCACGACACCGGCGAACGCCCGGGCCGCCTCGTCCGTGGCGGGCACCGGGCCGCCTGAGACGGGGAGCGCGTCCGTGGAGTTACCCGTGCTCCCCGAAGGGCTCGAGCTCGTCCGCACCACCGACGTCTTCGACGACGAGTCGGTACCCGCCGGCCTGCTGCGCGCCCACCGGGTCGCAAAGGGCGTCTGGGGTCGCCTCGTGGTGCACACCGGATCGGTCACCTTCGTGTTCGAAGACGCCCCCGACGATCCGATCACGGTCGAAGCCGGCCGATCGGTGGTGATCCCACCCGAGCGCCGCCACCACGTCGAGTTGCCCGAACCGGCCACGTTCGCCGTGGAGTTCCACCGGGCGCCCGAGCAGGCGCCGGTGGCCCTCGAGCGCGGCCGGCCCTGAATCGGGGGCGAAACCCCAGGTCGCTCGCGTAGTCTCTTCGTCTCAGATCACCCGCAGTTGTCGACGTCACGAGGGTACGGCTCGCAAGCGATCGGGTCTCGTGGCGCACGAGCCTGCGTGGGTGACGACTGTGAGCCACTGCACCGAGACAGCCATGGCCGAAACCAGCCGCTTCCCGTCGTCCGCCGTGCCGGGATCACCGGCGCACCGCGACGCGGCCCCGGCGGCCCAGGCGCTCGCCTTGGCACTCGCGGTGGTGATCACGACCGCGGACTACCTCACCAACCCGTACCTGGCGTTCGCGACCTTCTACCTGATCCCCGTGGCGATGATCGCCTGGTATGCGCCACGCGTCCGGGCACTGGCGTTTGCCGTGGCGGTGACGATTGCCAGCGTCGTGGTCAGGTTGCTGAATCCCGGCGTCGTCGACCCCGAGATCGAGGTGGCGAACGGCGTGCTCCGCCTGGTGCTCTTCGTCTTCGCGGTGCTCCTGATCGAGGCCGAGCGCACGGCCCGCGAGCGCGTGGCGAAGCTGTCGACGACCGATCCGCTGACGGGCACGTTGAATCGGCGGGCCTTCACCGACCTGAGCCGTGACCGACTGCTGCAGGCGGCGCGTCGAGGCGCACCGGTCACGCTCGTCTACTTCGACCTCGACGACCTCAAGAGCCGGAACGACCAGTTCGGCCACGACGCCGGCGACCAGATGATCACCACGTTCGCCGATGCCCTGAGCGTCGCCTTCCGCTCGACCGACCTGGTGACCCGGATCGGCGGCGACGAGTTCTGCTGCCTGCTCACCGACACCGACGAGGACGAGGCCAACGTCGTGCTGTCCCGCTTCGAGTCGGTGGTCGCACAGATCGGGACCATGCCGATGAGCGTGTCGACGGGGGCCGTGTCGATCGTTCCCACCGCCGAGACGTCGATCACCGACCTCATCCGCGAGGCCGACATGCTCATGTACCGGGCGAAGCTCGCCGGCAAAGGACAGCACCGGACCGCGACCTCGACGACATCCCCGCCGGGCAGGTCGTCGCATCCGGGCACGGACGAACAACGGTGACCGTCCCGGTCGGCCGGGTTCCGGGGCCGGCCGCGGTTGCCGTCCCGCTCGCGACGCCTACCGTGGTGCCACCGCCAAAGATCAGGAGTCCCCGATGTCGGCCATCACGACCTGCCCCGCATGTGGGACCAAGAACCGCCTGCCGTCGTCGGTGAAGGGTCGGCCGCGCTGCGCAAAGTGCCATGCGGACCTGGCCTGGTCGGTCGACGCCGACGACACCACGTTCGACGACGCGATCGAAACGAAGTTGCCGGTGCTCGTGGACCTGTGGGCGCCGTGGTGCGGACCCTGCCGGATGGTCTCCCCCGCGGTCCAACAGCTTGCCGAGGAACTCGCCGGCGAACTCAAGGTCGTCAAGGTGAACGTCGACGAGTCGC
>JBDZVK010000423.1:0-2005 GCA_040255725.1 Actinomycetota bacterium | reverse complement strand
CGGTCGAACGGCTGGTCGTGATGGGCGGACCGATGGGTGCGCTCGACGACGCCGACCACCCCTGGCTGCCCGACGTCAGGTCGCTGCTCGCCCGGGCCGTCGCGGCCGGGACGCCGGTGCTGGGCGTGTGTCTGGGCGCGCAACTGCTCGCGGCCGCGCTGGGAGCCCGCATCCGACGCGGACCGGCGCCCGAGATCGGCGCCGGGCGGGTCGGCCTCACCGCCGCCGCTGCCCGGGACCCGGTGCTGGGAGTGGTCGGCGGCGGGGATCTGGCCGTGTTCCACTGGCACGGCGACACCTTCGATCTGCCCGACGGCGCGCTCCTGCTCGCTTCGAGTGACGCGTACGCACACCAGGCGTTCCGGGTGGCGCATGCGTGGGGTCTGCAGTTCCACGTCGAGTTGCGTGCCGGTGACGCGGCCTCGGTGTCGTCGCATCTCGGCCCCTCCCGAGGCGTCACCCCGGCCGAGCTCGCCGCGGTCGAGCCGACGGGAAGGCAGATCATCGACGCCTTTCTCGACTTGCCTTCGGAGGCCCCGCGCCTCGATCCGATCATGGAAGACCAGGTCAGCACATAAAAATCAGTCTATATTGACTTTAGAACGTCGGCGCTGCATACTCTTCTGATCCAACGGACTCCGGGAGAGGAACGGGCCATGAACACACGGATCCTTCGATCGGGCTTTCTGATCGGACTGGTGGGTGGCGGGGCGATGGCGCTGTTCGCCATGGGCGCCATGTGGGCGACCGGTCGCGGCTTCTTCACGGTGGTGAACCTGTTCGCCCACACGTTCTGGCCGAGCGCGCCGATCGACGCCACCTTCGCGCCGGCCGCGATCGGCCTCGGCCTCGTCGTCCACGTGGTCGTCTCGACCATCGTGGGCACGACCATCGCCTGGCTCGTCGACAAGGGCCAACTCGACGCCGGCATCGTCATCCTGGTCGGCATCGGCATCGGCACCTGCGTCTGGGTCGTCCAGGCCTTCGCCTGGGCCGCCATCGACGCCGACGCCCACCAACAGTTCACGCCCTGGATCCTCGCGACGGCGCATCTGGTGTTCGCCCTCGGCGCCGCGACGTTCCTCACCTGGATGCAGCGCGACGACACCGCGGCGACCCGTACGCCGGACGTCGCGTCCGACCCGTCGGCACCGACCGCCGCCGGTGCCGCACCGCGGCCCACCCGCTCGGGATTCGTGCGCCCGGTCCGGGCGATGCCCGAGAACGCCCCCGACCTTCCCTGACCGCGCTGCGGGCGCCGACCGGTCACCCGGCGGGATGCTGCGCGGGCGCGGGGAGCGGTGCGTCGTAGAGCACGGTGCTTCCCAGCCGCGCGTACGCATCGGTCGCCCACCGCGTGATCTCGTCCGCGCTCATCCCGGGCACGGCGAAGATCGGTTCCCGCAGGAACGGCTGCGCGGTCACCAACAGGCCGATGAACGTCGGGTCGTCCACCAACGCCCCGCCGGTGACGCCCTCGAACGCAAGCGTCGTGATCGCCGCCTCGAGGATGTCGCGCATGCCTTTCGACGCGACGAGACCGGGCGAGATCCGCGGTGCGTCGATCGACTTCGCCCAGGCGCGCATCCTGGCGGTGTCCGCAGCGAACCGGTCGGGTGCGAGCAGCCGGACCGGAGTGCGGAACGCGGCGATCCGTCGACTGTTCGGCGGCGCCGGCATCGACGACGAGCGCAGCACGAGCATGCGCGCCGCGTCGTGGTGGGTCGCGACGTCGCGCGCGCCCCCGAACTGCTGGACCATGACCGGTCCCGACACGCGGATCGGCACCTCCGCGTCCTGCAGACCCAACAGGATCGCCGGCCACAACCGACTCGTCGTGAAATCGACCGGCACCAGCACCGGGCCGGAGCCGTCGGCCGCCTTCGCGACGGCGTGCCGGACGGCCGCGGCTTCGGGGATGAGCGGCGCCGCCTTCGCGACGGCGTGCCGGACGGCCGCGGCTTCGGGGATGAGCGGCGCCGACTTCACCTCGGCGTGGTCGGCG
>JBDZVK010000069.1:0-10473 GCA_040255725.1 Actinomycetota bacterium | reverse complement strand
TCGTCTCGGCGCTGATCGCCTGGAAGAAGGGCTGGATGCCGACCAGCGACTGGGCGTCGGTCGTCATCCGCGCCTACGACACGTTTTCGGCCCACCCGCCACTGGTGGGCATCTATTCCTCGGCGACCACGAGTGCGGGGAACACCCGGATCGTCTATCACCCCGGTCCCCTGCAGGAGTGGCTGCTGGCAGGCCCGATCCACCTGTTCGCGCCGAGCACTCTCGGGATCCTCCTGGGCTCGGCCCTCCTGGTGAGCGTGCCGATTCTCACCGTGTTGATCGTGGCGCACCGACGAGGTGGCCGGCTCGGCCTGGCCGTGGGCACGGTCGCCGTGGGCGTCTACATGCTCGCCACGGGGCCGGTCATGTTGTACGCGCCGCTGCACACCTGGCTGGCCACGTACGCGATGATCGGCTTTCTGGCGAGCGCCTGGGCCGTCCTCGACCACGACGAGTGGTTCTGGCCGGTCGCGGTGTTCTTCCTCAGCGTCGCCGGTCAGGCGCAGGTGGCGTTCATGGTTCCCGGTGCGGTGGTGTTCGCGGTCGTGGCGACGATTCGGGTCGCCGGCGCGGTTTCCCGGGCGCGCCGCGGTGCCGTCTCGTCGACCGGTCGTGTCACGGACCGGAGCGCCCGGGGTTCCCCGAGGCCGCGGCGGGTGGTGGCCACCACCGTCATCGTGACGGCCGCGTGCTGGGCGGCGCCGTTGTGGGATCAGGTCGCCGGCACCGGCAACCTGTGGGCGTTGTACGTCACGGGCCGTGACGCGAGAGCGGTCGGCCCGGTCTTCGCGACGCGGGAACTGGCCGGCACGCTGGCGTTTCCGCCCTCGTGGCTCAGCTTCGGACTGCACCTGTCGGTGACCGTCGGCGGTGGCTCACGGGTGATCTGGCACACCTCCGCTCTGCAGTGGACGACGGCGGCCGTCGTCGCGGTGGCGCTGGGCCTGAGCATCCGGCGCGCGATCCGCCGACGTCGCAGGTCGCTGGTCGCGCTCGGCGTGGTGGCGATGGCCGCGCTCGCGGGCTGCTTCGTCGCCTCGGCGTCGATGCCCGACGAGGCCTTCAGTCTCCTGGGTCATCGAGAGATCTGGCGCTCGGCGGGACTGTTCGCCTGGTGCTTTCTCGCGGTCTCCCTGGTCGACGTGGCGCTCGCCGCGATTCGGGCTCTCCGCCGCCTGCCTCGGCGACTCTCACCGCGTTGGACCGGGCGCGCGATGGCCGTCGCGATCTCGGCGGCGGTCGTCGTCGTGTGCTTCGCGACGATCGTTCGGGCGTCGCCGGGACGGGAGCCGGCGTCGAGCGAGTTCGGAGGCGTCGAGACCTTCACCGCCGTCATGGCGCCGTCGTGCGAGCGGGGTCCGATCGTCGTTCGACCGGCGAGGCTGGTCGACACCTCGACCGCACTGGGCGTCATCGCGATGCTCACGCTCCGCGGTTGTACCGTGCATGCGGTTTCGCTGGGTCGGATTCTTCCCGGGCCGTCGCACCGCGTCGACGGCGACGAGCCGATCCGGTTCACGATCAGCGGGTCCCGCAGCACGCCACCCGGCTGTCAGCTGGTGGCCGCCTTCGACCCCTCGCATCCGCCGTCCCGCTTCCGGGACTTCGCCAGGCCACCCGCCCACGACCCGCGCAGCGAGCCCCGGCACCTGTTCGCGTGCCCGCGCCGATCGCCCGTAGCGTAGGGGTGTGTGGATCGTTCTGAAGGTGGCGATCGCGATCGTCGCCGCCGTGATCATCTTCCGGGTCGGGTTCTCGGTCCTGCGGGCGCTCGCCACCCCGCCCCCCGAACCGCCGCCGCCGGGCGAGTTGCGCAAGGTGAAGTTGACCTACCGGTGCGCGGTGTGCGGCGCCGAACTGCGGATGACCCTCGCGAACGACGAGGTCCCCGAACCGCCCCGGCATTGCATGGAGGAGATGGAGCCCGTCGTCACGCCGGACCTGTGAGATCCGACCCCGAGAGGGTTTCCACAGCTTGTGGACAACCCTGGGGAGGATCACATCGCTGTAACTCTCGCGATGTGACCCGTTCGGCGGTACTCGACGTCACGGCCGCCGGCGCGTCAGGCCCGGTTCAGCGGTAGCTCATGGCCGCGAACAGGCCCCCGGCGATGCAGATCATGGCGGGAACGAGCATCCAGTTGTTCGGGGTCCCCGGCAACAGACCGGCGTAGTCGACGATGATCAACAGGATGCCGATCCCCAACAGCCCAAACATCAACACCGGCCACCACGGCGGGCTCGCCTTCGCCCCCGACCGGGTCGGCGCGGTGTAGCGACTGGTCTCGCCGGACCAGTCGGTCTCGGCATCGGATTTCGCGTGCGACTGCCTCGGGGCGCGGTGACCGCCCTTGGGGGTCACCCGTCCCCCGCTTCTCGTGGGACGGCCTGATCTCTTGCGTGAACTGGTCGACTTCGAGGCCATGGTCCCGACAGTCTAGGAAACCCGGAAACGGGTCCCGCGCGGGCCACGAGTACGATCGGCGTCCGTGGGTGCCCGCGTGCTGGTGATCGACAACTACGACTCGTTCGTCTACAACCTGGTGCAGTACCTGGGTGAGTTGGGTGCCGAACCCACCGTGATCCGCAACGACGACTGCGCCGCGGGCGACCTCTCGGCCACCGACATCGACGGCATCCTGATCAGTCCCGGCCCCGGCACCCCCGACGACGCCGGGATCTCGAACGACGTGATCACCACCTTCGCGGGCATCCGGCCGGTGTTCGGCGTGTGTCTGGGCAACCAGTGCATCGGCCAGGTCTACGGCGGACGGGTCGTGTCGGCCCCGGAGCTGATGCACGGGCGCACGTCGGCGGTCCACCACACCGGATCCGGGGTGTTCGCGGGTCTGCCGACCCCGCTCGAGGCGACCCGCTACCACTCGCTCGTCGTCGAACGGGCGAGCCTGCCGAGCGCCCTCGAGATCACCGCGGAGACCGGCGACGGGGTCATCATGGGGCTCCGTCACCGCGAAGTCGACGTCGAAGGCGTGCAGTTCCATCCCGAATCGGTGCTCACGACCGCGGGGCACGATCTGCTGGCGAACTTTCTCGCCCGCTGCGCCTGAGCGCGCCCGGGCCCGGTCAACCGCCCGGGTTGGCCGTCGACGGCGGGCTCGTCGACGGGGCCGCCGTGGTCGGCGGCGAGGTCGGGGGTGGCGTCGTGGGCGCCGTGGTCGGAGGCGGCGTCGTCGGCGGCGGGCTCGTCGGCGGCGGGCCCGACGACACGATGATCGTGACCGTCTCCCCCTGAGACAGATGAGTGCCACTCGAGGGGTCGGTGCCGATCACCCGGCCCGCCTCGACCGAGTCGGAGTACTGCGACTCCTGGGTGGTGTTGTAGCCCGCGCCGCGCAGCACCCGCTCGGCGTCGTCGACGGTCGTGCCGGCGCCGATCGACGGGACCTGTGATTCTGGACCCGCGCACACCCACAGGGTGACCTTGGTCGTCGAACCCAACTCGGAGGTCGGCACCGGATTGGAGCGGATCACCTTGCCGGCTTCACACGAATCGCTACGTGTCTGCCGCACCGTGATCCGGGAACTGTCCACCCCGACGTTCCCGAGCGTGTCGCGTGCATCCGCGAGGGTCATCCCGATCACCTTCGGCATCGACTGGGGTTTCTCCGACGCGAAGTACACGACGATCCGCTTGCCCTTCTCGAGCTCTTCGCCGGCGGCCGGATCGGTGCGGATCACGTGGTTCTGGGGGACGGTCGCGGACGGCTCGCCGACACTGCTCGGTACGAGTCCGGCCTCTGCGAGGGTCTTCATGGCCTGGGACACCGTCTGACCCGAAACGTCGGGGACCGTGACCTGGTCGTCGCCGCCCGCCCCGAGGGTGCGGTACGCGAGGAAGACGAGCAACGCGACCACGATCAGGCTCAACACGAGTCCGATCCAGAACCGCCGTGTGCGGCGCTTGGCCGGCGCTGCGTCGTAGTGCTCGTTGCCGGGCATGGCCTGGGTACCTCCCGGTGGCGTCACGGCGCCGGCCGCCATCATGGTCGTGGCCACCCCGACCGCCTGGGTCGCATCCTCGGCGCCGTGGATCACCTCACCCTGGCGGAACCGTCGCAGATCGCTGCGCAGGTCCTCGGCCGAGGCGTACCGGGCGTCGGGGTTCTTCGCCAGGAGCTTCATGGTGATCGCCTCGTAGGAGGCGGGCACCGCCGGGTTCATCTGCGAGGGGGGAACGACCTGTTCCTGGACGTGCTTGTAGGCGACCGCGACCGGGTTCTCGGCATGGAACGGCGCGGAGCCGCACACCATCTCGTACATCACCACACCCAGCGAGTACAGGTCGCTGCGCGGGTCGACGGCCTTGCCCTGGGCCTGTTCGGGCGAGAAGTAGGTGGCGGTCCCCATGACCGAACCGGTCTGGGTGAGTGCCTCCTCGGCGTTGTGGGTGATGGCCCGGGCGATCCCGAAGTCGGTGACCTTGACCAGCCCGGCCGACGAGATGAGCACGTTGCCGGGTTTGATGTCGCGGTGGACCACGCCGTTGCGGTGGGCGAATCCCAGGGCGGCGGCCACGTCGGTGGCGATGTCGGCGGCCCGGTCGGGGTGCAGGGTCCCTTCGGTGCGCAACAGGTCGGCGAGGCTCCGGCCGTCCACGTATTCCATCACGATGAAGTAGGTGTTGCCTTCGCGTCCCCAGTCGTACACGCCGACGATGTTGGGATGGTTCAGCCCCGCCGCGGCCTGGGCTTCACGGCGGAACCGCTCGACGAACGCGTTGTCGGTGGCGTACTCGGCGAAGAGGATCTTGACGGCGACCGGGCGCTCCAGGAGCTGGTCACGCGCGAGCACCACGTCGGCCATCCCTCCCCGGGCGATCCGCTTGTGGAGTTCGTAGCGCCCGTTGAGCACCACCGGTTCTCGCTCAGCCATCGTGCGCCAATGCTAGTTGGGCGCGAAGCACGCCCCGGCGGCCCGTCCGACACCCCGGCACCCTGCGGATCCCGGGCGGAAACCCGGGGCATTCGTGGGTCACCTCCCAGCGTTCGCAGCGGGGTGTCACGGGTGCTCCAACGCGGCCTGCATGACGGTGTGGGCGATCGGACCGGCGATCCGCGACCCGGTCGCGGCGTTGCCGTAGCCGGGCACGTCGGGGACGACCACGGCGACCACGACCGACGGCTCGGCCCCCGGACGCGCCCCCCAGGAGACCATCCAGGCGTTGTTCATCGTGTTGTCGTGGGTCTCCGCGGTTCCGGTCTTGGCGCCGATGTCGTACCCGTCGATCGCCATGACCGACGCGGTCCCCTCGGTGACCACCTTGCGCATCGCTTCGCGCATGGTCGCCGCGGTCGACGCGCTGATCGCCCGGCGCCACGACCGGTTGTGCCAGGTCCGGGTGATCTTGCCGTCGGTGTCGCGCACCACGTCGAGCAGGTGCGGGGTCATGATCGTGCCGTCGTGTGCGATCGCCGCGGTCACCATCGCCATCTGCAGCGGCGTCGCCACGTTCGGGCCCTGGCCGATCGACGCCAACGAGAGCTGGGGGAGTTCGCGGGTGAAGTCGCGGTTCGGGTCCTCGTCGCTCTTGGGTGGGCGGATCGTCGAGACCGCCTTCGGCTCGGGCAGGTCGATCGGCGGCTTCGAGTCGAAGCCGAAACGTGACGCGCCCGCCAGCATGGCCTCGGGCCCGATGGTCTCGGTGCCCATCTCGGCGAACGCGCTGTTGCACGAGACGGCGAGGATGTGCACCAGGGTGCCGCCGCAGATCTCGCCGTCGAAGTTCGAGATCGGCGAACCGTACGGGGGCTGGTACCGGGTGGCGTTCGGGTAGCTGGGGTGCTCGGTGGTCACCTTCCCGGTGTTCACGCCGACCGACCCGGTGACCAGCTTGAACGTCGAGCCCGGCGCCTCCAATGATCCGATGGCGGCGTTGATCAGCGGGTCCCCGTCGGCCTTGTCGAGCAGTTCCTTCGCATCGCGGGCCGTGTGATCGGTGTCGGTGTCGTGATGGCTGATCGGGTTCGGGTCGAAGTTCGGATTGGACCACATGGCGAGCACGGCACCCGAACGCGGGTCGAGCACGACGACGGTTCCGGTCTGGTCGCCGAGCGCCTGGCGTGCCTTCCGCTGCAGGTCGTCGCGGATCGTGATCGTCAGGTTGCCCGAGGTGTCGGTGTTCGAGAACAGATCCGACAGCGACTCGACCTGCTGCGACAGGGTCTGACCGGCGAGGTCGTCGTTGTAGCGCTTCTCGAGCCCGGACGAGCCGTACACGAAGCTGTAGTAGCCGGTGATCTGCCCGTAGAGCGACCCCTCGGGGTACACCCGTTGGTACACGTACTGGTCGTGGGAGTCGACCGACTTGGCGATCACGACGCCGTCCGCGGTGACGATCGAGCCACGGGGCCGGGTGAAGTCGCGCAGGATCGCCCGGCTGTTGAGCTGGTCCGAGTCGAGATCGTCGCGGCACGTCGAAGATCCGACGACCGCGCCGATGGCGCCCGCGCACGAACGGTTGCCGACCTGGATCAGGTTCACCTGGACGAACAACAGCGTGAAACAGACGAGCAGGATGGCTGCGAGACCACGGATCTGGCGGTTCACACCGGCGCCGCCTCCGCGTGCGCCCGTTCGTCCGCGACGCGTCGGGTCGACTCGTCGGAAACCCGCATCAACAAGGCGAGCAGCACGTAGCTGGCGACCAGCGACGACCCGCCGTAGGAGACGAAGGGAAGCGCGACCCCGGTGAGCGGCAACACCCTGGTCACCCCGCCGATGATGATGAACGACTGGAATCCCAGCAGCGTCGTCAACCCGACCGCGAGCAGCGAATCGAACCGGTCGGTCGACCGGGCCGCGATCCGCAGGCCGCAACCGATCAGGATCAGGTACGCGATCAGGATGATCCCGGTACCGGCCACGCCGAGTTCCTCACCGATCACCGCGAAGATGAAGTCGTTCTGCGCCTCGGGCACCAGACCCGGCGAGCCGAGCCCGAGTCCGGTGCCGGTGAGTCCGCCCCAGGCGAGCGCGTAGGCGCCCTGGGCGACCTGGTAGCCGCCACCGACCTCGTGGTAGCTGGCCCACGGGTGCAGCCAGACGTCGAAGCGGGCCCTGACGTGCGCGACGTGCTGGACGGCCAGGTAGGCACCCGCGGCGAACGCGCCGAAACCGACCGCGAGGTAGCCGATCCGGCCGGTGCCCACCCACAGCATCACGATGAACAACGTGATCAACACGAGCGACTGACCGAAGTCGTTCTGCACGACGAGCATCGCCAGGGCGATACCGATCGCGACGAGCAACGGGCCGAGGTACTTCGGGTGCGGCAGGAACGGCCGAAAGCGCGGCCAGGTCGCCATGCCGAGCAGTTCACGGTTGGTCACCAGGTACGACGCGACGAACACGACGAGGCACAGCTTGGCGACCTCGCCCGGTTGGAAGCTCATCGACCCGAGCGAGATCCAAACCCGGGCGCCGTTGACCTCCTTGCCCAGCGGCGACATCGGCAGCATCAGCAGCACGATGCCCAACAGCAGCAGGGTGTAGCGGTAGCGCTGCAGGTCGCGGCTGCGGCGCACGATGACCAATGTCGCGATGAACGCCGCGACCCCGACGGCCGACCACACCGCCTGCAGCCCCGCGAGTTTCGAGTCGAGGCGGGCGATCATGATGTAGCCAAGGCCGTTCAACAGGCCGGCGACCGGAAGCAGCAGACCGTCCGCGTAGCGGGCGAAACGGCGGATCGCGAGGTGGGCGACGACGACGAGACCGAGCACGATGCCGAGGAACGGGCCGATGTCGGCCGGCAACGACGCGGTGTGTCCGAGACTCGCCAGCGCGTAGGCCCCGGCGACGATGACGGCTCCGATGATGATCAGACCGAGTTCGGTCCGCCGACGCACCTTTGCGATCAGCATCGCGACCGTCTCATGGTGCCGACGATGTCGGCGCCGTCGTCGCACCACTCGCCGCGGTCGTCGACGGAACCGTCGTGGTCGTCACCTCACGGCATTCCTCGGGAATGGTGGTGGTCGGCGCGCCCGCCTTCTGCGGGGGCGACTTGGCGCCGTTCTCGAGCTCGGTGCAGATCATCGTGCGCATCCGGGCGACGTAGGCGTGGGCGTCGTTCAGGCTGGACTGTTGCTTGCCCTCGTCGATCGAGTCGCGCAGCGGCGCGGGGACCTGCGCTCGCGCGATCCCGGTGCGGGACTCGACGGTGGGCTCGAACCAGAGCACCTGTTGCGGACGCCCCTTGAAGATCGTCACCTGGCCGCTGTCGAGTCCGACGAAGTACGACCCCCGGCTGTACCAGCCGATCGCGAGGGCGGCGACGCCGAGCACGGCGAGCACCAGCAGGGCGAACAGCAGGCTCCGCCACGTCGCCCGACGCAGCCTGGGCTGCGACCTCTCAGCGGCGCGGCGACCGCGCCGGGATGCCGGCTCGCCGGTTCGGTCGGTGACCTCCACGATCGGTTGCGCCGTCGTGATACCGGCCAGATCCGGTCGGCGCGTCGGCGACGGCGCCACCGTCACCGATTCTCCGCCGACACCGTCGAGTGATTCGGCAGCGCCGGTGTCGTCGACCACGTCGACCACGACGCAGGTCACGTTGTCGCGGCCACCCGATTCGTTGGCTTGGCGGATCAGCTCCGAGGCGACCTCGGAGGGGTCGGCGAGCCGCCGGAGCGTCGCGGCGATCCGATCGACGGGCACTTCGTTGAACAATCCGTCGCTGCACAGGACGTAGCGGTCACCGGCCACGGGCACCGCCGAGAACGCGTCGATCTTCACCTCGGGCTGGATCCCCAGGGCCCGGGTGACGATGTTCCGGTGCGGGTGGACCGCGGCCTCCTCGTCGCTGATCTGGCCCGCCGCCCGCATGTCCTCGACGAGCGAATGGTCGCGGGTGACCTGGGTCATTTCGCCGTCGCGCCAGCGATAGCACCGGGAATCTCCGACGTTGATGATGCCGAGTGCCTGTTTGCCGTCGTCGGTGTCGACCAGGGCGAGGGCGCACAACGTGGTGCCCATGCCCCGCAGTTCGGCGTGCTCGGAGGCGCGCTCGTGGACCGCGGTGTTCGCCTCCCTGGCGGCCGCCACGAGCGACTCGGCGGTGTAGTCGTCGAATCGGTCGGCGAGCACCTCGATCGTCAACTGCGAGGCGACTTCTCCCCCCTGGTGGCCGCCCATGCCGTCGGCGACGGCCCAGAGCCGGTCGGTGACGAGCCAGGAATCCTGATTGGCGCTTCGGACCATGCCGACGTCGGTCGCGCCGCCCGCGGCCAACTCCATCAGGCGACCTCCAGCACGGTGTTGCCGATCTGGATCTGGTCGCCGCGCTGCAATTCGAGCGGTCCGGTGACCTTGGCGCGGTTCAACCAGGTCCCGTTCGTCGACCCGAGGTCTTCGATGTAGTACTGCCCGTCTCGGCGGAACGCGCGCGCGTGTACCTGCGACGCATAGGTGTCGTCGAGGGTGACCTGGCAGCCCGCGGCTCGTCCGAGCGTGAACTCGTCGGTCAGATCGAAGCGCAGCCCGACGAGTTCGGGCGGGGCGACGACACGGAGTTGGGACGGCGTGCGACGGCGACGGTGGCGTTCCTTGGCCGCCGGGGCCGGCGGGTGGTCGGTTCCTCCGGCGAGCGCCGGGCCCTTGACCTCGACCCACACCGCGCGGAGGACCCTGAGGAAGAACAGGTACAGGAGCGCGAGCAGGCACAGCTTGAGCACGTTGAGCAGCTGCTCGGAAACCACGGGCTGAGCCTAGTTGTGCGCCGACGCGACCGGGCCGCGCCCGGGCGACTCGGTCGGGCGACGTGGCATGGTGCGCTCAGGACGACTCGTACCGGATGACCGTGTTGCCGAAGCTCAAGGTGTCGCCGTCGACGAGCGTGTGGGAGTCGACTCGGGAGCCGTTCACGCGGGAGCCGTTCGTGGAGCCGAGGTCGACGAGCACGTAGCCCGAGCCGACCGGTTTGATCTCCGCGTGGCGGCGCGACGCGTTGGGGTCGGTCAGCACGATGGTCGATCCGGGCATGCGACCGATCGTGACGATCTCCTCGTCGAGCGGATGCCGCTCACCCGTCGGCAGTACCAACGTGCCCGGCCCGGTTCCGCCGGCCGATTCGCGGAACCTGGCGTCGATGGCGAAGGCGCCGGTCCGCAACTCCGGATCGACGACGAGCTCGCAGGTGACGTGCCCGACGAAGGAGTAGCCCTCGTCACGGGCGTGGTCTCGGGCCGCGTCGGCCAGTTCCGCACACATCGTGGTGTGGATCTCGGCGAACTGCTCGTAGTCGGCCTCGCTGAGACAGACGGTGAACGCGTTCGCGACGATGGTGGTGCCGCGCACGTCGACGTCGCGGGTGGCGTCGAGTTCGCGGACGAGCCGGCGACCGATCTCGACCGGGCGCACGGTCGAGCGGAACACCCGACCGAAGACCCCTTCGACCAGGTTCTCGAGTCGGCGTTCGAAGCCACGGGCACCCATGGCGTCCAACGATACGCG
>JBDZVK010000422.1:0-2013 GCA_040255725.1 Actinomycetota bacterium | reverse complement strand
TGCCGATGGGAGACCAGATGACGACCAGCGAGAACCGACCGCCCGCCGATGGTCCCGCGCCCGCGGTGGAGTTGCGCGGCGTGGAGAGGAGCTTCGGCGAGAACCCGGCCCTTGTCGATCTCGACCTGTCGGTGCCCGCCGGTTCGATCACCGTGCTGCTCGGCCCCAACGGTGCCGGCAAGACCACGGCCACCCGTGTCATCACCGGTGCCATCGAGGCGCAGTCCGGAGAGGTGCGGGTGTTCGGACTCGACCCCCGGACCGACGGCGAGACGGTCCGGCGGCGTTGCGGCGTGGTGTCGGCCAAGCCGGCGCTGTACGACCGTCTCAGCGGCCGGGCGAACCTCGGCTACGCGGCCGAGCTGTACGGTCTCGGCCGGTCATCGGCGGTCGACGACCGCATCCACGCCGCCGCGCACCGCTTCGGCATCGAGGGCGCACTGGACGACCAGGTCGGGTCGTATTCGACAGGGATGAAGACCCGGCTCGCGCTCGCCCGATCGGTGCTGCACGAGCCGGACCTGTTGCTCTTCGACGAGCCGACCTCCGGTCTGGATCCCGAATCGAGCCACGCGGTGCTCGAGATGATCCACGACATGACCCACGGGGGCGTGACCGTGATCATGTGCACCCACCTGCTGCTCGAGGCCGAAGGTCTCGCCGAACAGGTCGTCGTGCTCGAGTCGGGCCACGCACTGGCCGCCGGGCCACCCGACGAGCTGATCGCGTCGTTCTGGCCCGACGCGGTCGTCCGCCTCGACGCGGAGAACCCCGAACGGCTGGCCGACATCGACCGGTTCCCCGGCGTCGAGCGGGTCGAGGTCGTGGGCACCGGCATGGACGCACTGGCCGGGTTCGACGGTGGGGGTGACGAAGTGGCCCGTCTCCCGCGCACCGGCGTCGACGTGTCGTTGACCGATCCGGCGGTCCTCGCCGACCTGGTCGCGGCGCTCGTCGCGGACGGGATCCGCCTGACCCGGGTCGAGCCGCGCATCCCGTCGTTGGAGGATCTGTACTTCGCGATCCGACGGCGTAACGTCGGCCAGTTGCACCGATCCGAGGACGGCGGCAGACGCCTGCAGCCCCGCGGCACCACGGTCGGCAACCGCGTGCCGCCCCCGCCTCCGCCGCCGTCGCCGACCGCCGCCCCGGGTCGGGTTCCGGCCGAGCGACTCGACAGCGAGGAGACGGTCCAGCCATGACGCGCCCTGCCGGTCAGCCACAGAAGTTGGAGATCGACCGTGGTCGCACCTGGTCGATCGCCCGCACCGAACTCCGTCAGCTCATCGAGGCCAAGGACTTCTGGGTGCCGATGATGATCCTGGGGAGCATCTTCTTCATCTTCATCCCGCTCGTGCTGCTGTTCGCGATCACCCGGATCAGCAACGTCGACGCCGTCCAGCAGATCTCGGAGACGATCAAGATCCTCCCCCAGGCCGCGCAGGACTCGGTCAAGGGCTCCTCCGACCAGGCCCGGGCCGCGTATGCGATCGCGGTGTATCTGCTCGCCCCGGTCGCGGTGGTGGTGCCGTTGACGATCTCCACCGCGGTGGGAGCGTCGACGATCGTGGGCGAACGCGAACGGGGCACCGGCGAGTTCCTCGCTCATTCTCCCGCGTCGGTGCACGAGATCTACCTCGGCAAACTGATCGCCAGCGTCGTGCCCGGCTACTTCACCACGATCGTGGGCTTCGGGGCGTACTCGTTGATCGTGAACCTGATCGTCGGCCCGGGGTCGGGCGGCTGGTTCTTCCCGACCAACCAGTGGTGGATCCTGATGCTCTGGGTCGTGCCGCCGTTCGTGGCCTTGACGCTGTCGCTGGTGTTGCGCCTGTCGGCACGGGTCAAGTCCACGGCCGCCGCGCAGCAGGCTTCCGGCCTGGTCACGCTGCCCTTGATCATGATCGCCTACGGCGTGTCGACCGGCTCGATCTACGGGTCGTTGTGGCCCGGGATCATCGTGGGTGCGCTCGCGTGGGTGCTCGCGTTCCTGACCCTGTGGCGCGGCATGCG
>JBDZVK010000068.1:8621-10482 GCA_040255725.1 Actinomycetota bacterium | reverse complement strand
ACCATGATCACCCTGTTCGGCGTCCTCGCCGCATTGATCGTCACCGGCGCCTGACAGGCGAAAGCAGCCATCGCCCTAATCGAACGCTGATCAACCCGGGCGGATCGCCGCTTCGAGCACGGCGATCGCACCCTTGGCGTACTGGGAGTCGACCTGTCCGTCGGTCTGCACCAGCGACACCAGCAATGCCACGACAACCGCGAGCAGACCGGCGGCGTGGATGGCCGGGTCGATGTCGTCGCGCACCACGCCGCTGCGTTGACCGGCGCGCAACGCGTCGGCGATCCCCTCCTGGAGCCGCATCTCCGCAGGGAGCACGGTGAGCCGCTCCATGGCGCCGGCCTCGGAGCCCTCGAGCACCCGTCGGCTGAGTGGATGAGCATCGAGGGCGACGAACAACCGGGTCAGCACCCCAGCGAAGTCACCGTCGAAGCGCCCGTCGACCACCTCGGGCAACGCTTCGGCGATCAGGTCGGCCACATCGGCGTCGATCGCCGCGGCGAACAGGTCGTCCTTGCTGGCGAAGTACGCGTACACCGCACTGGTCGACACCCCCACGGCCCGGGCGATCGCCGGCACCGACGCGCTCCGCGACCCCACGGCGGCGAACTGGTCGATCGCCGCCGCCAGGATCGCGGCGCGGGTGCGCGCCCCCTTGCCCGCCGCTGGCGACGTCATCGTGGACATGTGACGAATCTACCAGAAGTGAACGATTGACGGTATCTGTCAGTTTTCCTATTCTGCAGGTATGACGATCACCGCTCCGGCCATCTCCGAAGATCCGTCCACGCAACACACCCGCCGAGTCGAACGATTGAACACCGCATCGGCGAACCGGGTGATCGACCCCGACGTCGACGTGGTCGGTTCGGTCGGTGAAGGTCAGGTCGTGTCCCGCCGGATGCTGTCGGTGTACGGCCTCGACCTGGATCTCACCGACGAGCAGTGGGCCACGTTGAGCCGCGAGGAGATGGCGGCGATCTTCGACGCCGGGGTGCGGTTCGAGTCGTCGCTGATGGCGAACTTCGGGATCTCGCTCGCCTACCGCGACGACCTCACCGACCCCCGCGTCACCTACATGCTCCACGAGGTCGGTGAGGAGACCCGGCACTCGCGCCTGTTCGTACGGGTGATCTCCCAGCTTCGGCCCACCGCGAAGAACCCGTTCACCGGTCTGACATTCAAGGTGATGGACCGGATCGTCATGGGGTGGGCGCTGCGCCACGACGCCGCGTTCATGGTCATGATCCTCTTCGGCGAGGAGGGCCCCGACCTGCTCCAGAAACTTGCGGTCGAAGACCCCGAGACCGATCCGTTCATCAAGCAGGTCAACCGCTACCACCGTGCCGAGGAGGCCCGCCACCTGAGCTTCGCCCGCACCGTGCTCGGCGAGCTCTACGCCGAGGCCGGATGGTTCGAACGGTTCCTGATCCGCCACGTCGCCCCGGTCGCCGGCATGGCCACGTTCGACTCGCTGGTGCACCCGGGCGTGTACGCGACCGTCGGGTTACCCACCTGGAAGACCTGGAACGCCGCCCGCAAGACTCCCCAGCGAATGGCGATGAAACGTCAGGTGCTCCGTCCGGTCTGCGATGCACTGATCGCCGCCGGCGCCTTCCGAGGCGATCGCCCCACCCGAGCCTGGCGCCGCGCCCTGGCCGGGTGATCAGCCGAGCACGGTGCGGGTGGCGGCCACGTCGGCGTGCATCTGGGTGACGAGCGCGGCCTCTGACTCGAAGCGCTTCTCGCCGCGGAGCCGCTCCACGAAGCGGACCTTCACCCGCTCGTCGTAGAGGTCACCGTCGAAGTCCAACAGGTAGCACTCCAGCAGCGACGCGTGGGTCTGCTGGTAGAAGGTCGG
>JBDZVK010000068.1:4742-8521 GCA_040255725.1 Actinomycetota bacterium | reverse complement strand
TCCATCCCGATCACGTTGAACCCCAACGTGCCACCCAGCTCCTGGAGCAACGCGACGTTGCCGACCCGCTCGGAACCGAAATGGAAATCGGCGCCGACCACCACGAGCTTCGCTGCCAGCGTGTCGACCAGTACGTCGTTCACGAACCCGACCGCTGATTCACGCGAGCGCTCCTCGTCGAACCGGATCACCACCGTCCGCTCCACCCCGGTCGCCGCCAGCAACTCCAGCTTCTGATCCAGATCACACAGCAGGCGTGGCGCCGACTCCGGGCGCACGACCATCGCCGGATGCCGGTCGAAGGTCACCACGGTGGTGGAAAGGCCCGCATCTGCGGCCAACTTGCGTACCTTCGCGATCACCGCCTGATGACCGAGATGCACCCCGTCGTACGCGCCGATCGTGACCGCACAGCCACCATCGACCACGGGTCGGTCGCCGGGCAGGTGGACGATCTCCATCGCCCGCGACGCTACCGGGTCACTCGTGTCGACCCCGAGTCGGTTGGGCCACCACGACGGCGGGTTTGACCCGCCCCGGGCCGTGGTCTTCGTACACCGCGAGCAGTGTGCCGTCCGCGCCGTGCACGGCCCACGGCCCGGTCGCGGTCGGCTCCACGCCCAACTCGTCGCGATCGAGGCGCGCGCCATGGGTGATGCGCTCCGACAGCGACCCGTCGACGTCGACCCGTTCGAGGTCACGGACCGCCTCGGCGACATCGAGCAGCTCGAGCGGGTCGAGATCACCCAACCCCACGGCCTCCTCGATCCCGAAGGAACCCACCGCCGTCCGCTCGAGCGACTCCAGATGCCCGCCGCCTCCCAACGCCGTCGCCAGGTCGGCGACCAGGGTCCGGATGTACGTGCCCGTCGAACAGTGCACCGACATGGCGAACCGCGGCGTGCCGTCATCGGTCCGTGGCAACGGATCGATCTCGAGGGAATACACCGTGACCGGGCGCGGATCGCGGGCCACCTCGATGCCTTGGCGGGCCAGCTCGTGCAGTCGACGGCCGTCGACCTTGACCGCGGACACCATCGGCGGGATCTGCAGGATCGGCCCGGTGAACCGTTCGGCGGCGACGCGGCGCACGTCGTCGACCGTCACGTCCGCCATGTCGTGAGTGGCGATCACCTCGCCGGATGCATCGAGCGTCGTCGTCTCGACCCCCAGCACGAACGTGCCTTCGTACCGTTTCCCCAGACCGGTCACGTACTGCAGCAGCCTCGTCGCGCGCCCCACGCCCAGCACCAGAACTCCCGTCACATCCGGGTCGAGTGTGCCGGCATGACCGACCTTGCGGGTACCCAGGATCCCCCGCGACTTGGCGACCACGTCGTGCGACGTCCAGCCCGCGGGCTTGTTCACGATCGCGATGCCGTCGGGCCCTTCGGCCCCACGTCGACGGCGGCTCACCGATGCGGATCCTCGACCGGCGCACCCGGCTGCCCGACGCCGACCTCGCGGAGGACCGCGTCGATGTGCTCACCGGCCCGCACGGCCGGGTCGGGTACGAAACGCAGCTCCGGGGTGTGCTTCAACCGGGCCTGCCGGCCGATCGCCCGCTGGAGCCGGCGACGGACCTCTTCGAGCGCTTCGATGAACGCCTCGTCGTCCTCGCCGGCGCCGGGGCCGTCGAAGTACACCGTGGCGTGGCGGAGATCCGCCGCACACTCGACCCCGGTGACGGTCACGAACACCAGCTCTTCGAGATCGAGGCGCTCGAGTTCGTCGCCGAGGATCTCACGCAGCAGCTCGTTGACCCGGGCCATGCGCGGATACTGCCTCGCCGCGGTCCGATTGTTGCGCTTCATCGTTGCCTCCTGAAACCACGATCTGCGGGGCGCGACTCCATCGTGGCACCGAACCCGCCGGTTGCCACCCACGGATGCTCAGGTTCGCTCGATGACCCGCTCGTCGTAGGTCTCGATGACGTCGCCGGGCTTGAGATCCTGGAAGTCCGACAGACCGATCCCGCACTCGTAACCGGCACGGACCTCGGTCACGTCGTCGGCGAAACGCTTCAACGACGAGATCTCGCCCTTCCAGATGATCGTCCCCTCACGCAGGAACCGCACCTTCGAGCCACGGGTGATCACACCGGACTGGACCAGACAACCGGCAACCGCACCCACCCGGGGCACCCGGAAGACCTCCCGAACCTCGGCGTCGCCGGTGACGACCTCCTCGATCTCGGGGGCGAGCATGCCCAACATGGCGCTCTCGACGTCTTCGAGGAGCTTGTAGATGATCTCATACGTTCGGATCTCGACGTCCTCTTCCATGGCGAGCTCACGGACCCGACGGTCGGGGCGCACGTTGAAACCGATGACGATCGCGCCGGTCGTGGCGGCGAGCTGGATGTCACCCTCGGTGATCGCCCCGACGCCCTTGTGGACGAACGCCAGCTTCACGTCGTCACGTTCGAGCTTGGTGAGGCTCTCGGTCACCGCGCCCAACGAACCGGTCACGTCGGCCTTGACGATGAGCGCCAAGGTGGCGGCCTCGCCGGCCTGGATCTGCGCGAACAGGTCCTCGAGCTTGGCCCCCGACGACGTCGCGGCCGCGGCCGTGCCGGCGATCGAGGCGACCCGTTGCCAGTGTCCACGCTGTTCGGCGACGCTCTTCGCGGTCTTCTCGTCGGGGGCGACGATGAACTCGTCCCCGGCCTCGGCGACCTCGGAGAGCCCCAGCACCACCACCGGTGTGGACGGCCCGGCTTCGGTGACCTGCTCGCCCCGGTCGTTGACCAGGGCCCGGACCCGGCCGACCGCCGCGCCGGCGACCACGGGTTCGCCGACCCGCAGCGTGCCCCGCTGAACGAGCAGCGTCGCAACCGGGCCGCGGCCCACGTCCAGGTTCGACTCGAGCACCACGCCACGCGCCCGGCCCTCCGCGGAGGCGTGCAGGTCCTCGACGTCGGCGACGACGAACAGGCTCTCGAGCAGCTCGTCGATGCCGATGTTCTCGAGCGCGGAGATCTCGTTGACGACCGTGTCGCCCCCCCACGCCTCGGGTACCAGGTCGTGTTCGGCGAGCTGGGTGAGCACCCGGTTCGGGTCGGCATTCTCGCGGTCGATCTTGTTGATCGCGACCACGATCGGCACCTCGGCGGCCTTGGCGTGGCTGATCGCCTCGACCGTCTGGGGCATCACGCCGTCGTCAGCGGCGACCACGAGCACCACGATGTCGGTGGCCTCCGCACCCCGGGCGCGCATCGCGGTGAACGCCTCGTGACCGGGAGTGTCGATGAAGGTGAGCAGGCGACCGTCACGGTTCACCTGGTAGGCGCCGATGTGCTGGGTGATGCCACCCGCCTCACCGGCGACCACGTTGGCCTCGCGGATGCGGTCGAGCAGCTTGGTCTTGCCGTGGTCGACATGGCCCATCACGGTGATCACCGGCGGACGCACCGGAGTGTCGGATTCGTCCTCGTCGTCGAACACGTCGGCGCCGAGCTTCTTGCGCAGCTCGACCTCCTGCTCCTCACCGGGGTCGACCAGGTGCACCTCGGCACCCACCTCGGCGGCGAACAGTTCGATCATGTCGTCGCTCAACGACTGCGTCGCGGTGACCATCTCGCCCTGTTCGAGCAGGAAGCGGATCACGTCGGCGGCGGTGCGGTTCAGCTTGGGTGCGAGTTCCTGGGCCGACGAGGCACGCTCGACGATGATCTCGCCCTCGGGGACCGGTGCGTCCTCGGGCGTGTAGCTGGGCGCGTCGAGCGGCTGCAGCTCTTCGCGGTTACGACGCCGCCTGCTCCGGCGTCGCTGCGGGGG
>JBDZVK010000068.1:0-4642 GCA_040255725.1 Actinomycetota bacterium | reverse complement strand
GCGGCCTTCTTGGCCGGCTTCTTCTCCGGCTCGGGCTGCTGTTCGCGGATCAGACCCTCGCGCTCGGCTTTGCGACGCACCCGGTCGGCCTGGGCCTCCTCCATCGACGAGGAATGGCTCTTCGCGCCGATTCCGAGCGCGTCGGACAGCTCGAGCGTCTCCTTGTTGGTGAGCCCGAGTTCTCGTGCAAGCTCGTGGATGCGGATCTTTGAAGCCAAGTGGTTCGACAGCCCTTCAGGTTTCGGGATGGTGGCGGCGCGCCGGGGTTCCGACGTACCAGTCTCGCACGCCGACCCACGCCGACGCGAACGTGGGTCGATCAGACGCCGTCGGAACCGGCGGGTTCGGAGGCAGAGTCCTCGACCACGGCGTCGTCCGCCACGACACCATCGCCCGTCTCCGCCACGACGCCATCGTCGGCCTCGACGTCGGCCTCGGCGTCGCCGGTTCCGGCGTGCTCCCACTCCTCGGCCGAGACCGCCGGGCCACCCTCGGCCGGCTGCCACACCTGCTCACCGGTCTCGGGGTCGACGACCCATTCGCCTTCGGCCCACTCCTCCCCTGCGTAGGCCTCTTCCTCGGCGAGCTGGGTCTCGCTCTTGATCTCGACCCGCCAACCGGTCAGGCGCGCGGCGAGACGGGCGTTCTGGCCCTCCTTGCCGATCGCGAGCGAGAGTTGGTAGTCGGGCACGATCACCTCGGCGACACCGGTTTCGCGGTCGATACGCACCTCTTTGACCTTCGCCGGCGACAAGGCCTTCGCGACGAAGTCCTCCTGGATCTCCGAGAACGGCACGATGTCGATCTTCTCGCCGTGCAACTCGTTGACGACCATGCGCACCCGTGCCCCGCGGGCGCCCACGCACGCTCCGACCGGATCGATGTTGCGGTCGTTCGACCACACGGCCAGCTTGGTGCGGTGCCCGGGTTCGCGGGCACACGCCTTGATCTCGACCACACCGTCGTGGATCTCGGGAACCTCCATCTTGAACAGTTCCTTGATCAGTCCCGGGTGGGTGCGGCTCACCACGATCTGGGGACCCTTGACGGTCTTGCGCACCTCGATGATGTACGCCTTGAGTCGGCTGTTGGCCTCGGGCCGCTCGTGGGGCACCTGTTCGGCCTGGGGCAGCAACGCCTCGACCCGACCCAGGTTCAACAGCGTGTAGCGCGAGTCGTTCTGGTCGATGATCCCGTTGACGATCTCCCCTTCGCGACGGGCGTACTCCGCGTACTTGGTCTCACGGTCGACCTCGCGCAGGCGCTGCATCATGACCTGCCGGGCGGTCGCCGCGGCGATGCGCCCGAAGTCGTCGGGGGTGACGTCGATCTCGGGTCCGACCGGTTCGCCCTCGTCGTTCAGATCCTGCGCGGTCACCCGGATGTCGAAGGTGTCGGGGTCGATCGTGACCCAGGCGAACTGGTACGCGTCGGGCATCTTCTGGTAGGCGGTCTCCAGCGCATCGGCGAGCGCCCCGAGGAGCTGGTCCGACGACATGCCCCGCTCGCTCGCCAGCGCCTGGAGCGCCTCCATCATCTCGGCGTTTCCGGTGGTCATGACGTGGCCTCTCTCACGTGATCGTGGTCTGCGGACTGATTCCCCTCGTTGGTGCGCCGCTTCCCCTTGGTGGTGCTCGGCTCGGGCCAGACGAACACGGTGCGGAGCGAGGTCACCTCGTCGTGGCGGATCGTCACCGGCCCGTCGTCGGTCTCGACGACGACCCGGGTGTCGTCGACGTCACCGAGCATGCCTTCGACCCGGCGCGCGGCACCGTCGCGGTCACGGAACTTGCACTTGACGGTCTCGCCGACCGCCGCGCGGCGGTGGGCGACGGTCCGAAGTCGACGCTCGATTCCGGGCGAGGAGACCTCGAGGGTGTAGCGACCCGGGATCGGGTCGTGGGCGTCGAGGATCGGTGACAGGCCGCGGGTACAGCGGGCGATCTCGTCCAGGGCGACCCCGCCCTGCTTGTCGACCATGACCAGCAGACGTCCCGACGAGAGCTCGACGTCGTACACCGAAAGACCCAGCTCCTCGAACACGGGCGCCCCCCAGGCGGCGACGTCCTCGGCGAGGCGTTGCGACGGGTTCGGCTGGGACATGGGGTCACCTCCTCGGTGCATGATCGACAGCTGCTCACCAATGTCCCGGTACGAAACGAAAGGCGTGGGCTACGCCCACGCCTCTGCTCCACGAGACTCTGGTGCAAGTTGGCTCCTTGCACTATACCAGCCGTCGCCGCCGGTCAGGACCCGGCGGCAGCTTCAGCGTGGACCGACCAGTGGGGTCATGCCGCGCTCCGACACCAGCCAGTAGAGCATCTCCCGGTAGATCCCCATGATCTTCGGGCCGTAGTTGCCCGCGGTCGCCCACGTGTGGGTGAGTTGCCACCAGGTCTGGCAGCATCCCGACGGCCCGTGCAGCCTGCGGTCGACGAGCGGGTGTGCCAGCTTCACGTTCCGCTGGGTGTAGTCGGCCAACAACTGGATCTGGGCACGCACCCCCAACTGTGGCGTCGCGAACGCGAACCCCGAGGCACAGCTGTCGCAGTGGCCGATGCCGGCGAAGTTGTTCAGCGCGATGGTGTCGCGGTTGGTGAACGACCCGGTTTCGAGCACCGACTGGGCGAACGCCATGTCGCCTCTGATGCCCTGGTCGCGGCCTTCGTCGATGTAGTACTTCGCGAGGTCGGTGATGGGCGCCCGCGCCCGCGACGGGAAACCCCGTTGGACGAACCACTGCGCGAGTTCGGTCGCGGTGAACACGCTCTGCCCGGCGATGGGCAGCGACCAGTCCGACGCTGCACCCCGGAGGACCGCGGGGCGCGACGACGCGGCCGACGCACCGTCGAGGTTGGCGACGAGGACGAGACGCTGTTCCTCCGCGACCTTGTCAGCGGCGAGTCGCGCCCATTCGGCCGCCTTCTTCGCCCGGGCCCGCGCCCCGTCGGTCGCCCTCTTCGCCCGGGCGAGTGCCTCGTTCTGTTTCTCGATCCTTGTCTGCACGGCCTTGCGGTCGGCCAGCGCCTTGGCCCGCTGATCGAGGTGGAGACCGATGTTGACCTCGACGAGCACGGCACGGGTCCGACCCGAGGTGTCCTTGGTGTCGATCATGCGCTGGATCCCGGTCGTACCCGGGTCCATGTAGCGGGCCAGCGCATCGGCGCGCAGGTCGGCTTCGGCCTTGCGGATCCGTGCGTTGGTACGAGCCAGCGCGGCCCTCGACCGGGCGATCGCTGCCCGGACGACCGCTTCACGCCCCTCGTAGCGGGCGACGTCGGCCCGGTTGAGGTCGTCGACGTGCGCCTGGTGCACGACCGCGCGGTCGTGCTTCTGGTCGAGCAGTTGTTCGAGCAGGATCCGCACCTCGGGGGAGGGATCGGGCATCGGCGGCTCTGGCGGCGCGTCGGGGTCGGTGCGCGGAGGACCGAACCCTCCCGGACCGGAGGTCACCGGCGGCGCCTCGGGCCCGCTCGTGGTGGGTCCCCCCTGGGTCGTGGTGGGCGCGACCGCCGGGGCCGGCGTCGTCGTCGACTCGGCGACGGTGGACGGAGGTGCGGGTGCCGGGTCGTCGGCACCGGCGTCGACGATCCCGGTCGCGGCGACGACCACGACCAGTGCGAGGACGCCACACAGCGTCGCCCGGGCACGTCCGGTGCGCACCATCGTCGCTCAGTACGCCCTTGCGACGGTCGCCCACAACGGGGCGTCGCCGTCTTCGTCGGGCAGGGTGCCGTCCTCGTGCTGCAGACAGCGCACCGTGACCGCCGACGACGCGAGCTGCCGCTCACCCTCGACGCCGAGGTCGTCCCAGCGGATGCGGGCGAAACCGTCGGCGGCGGCCCGGACCGCCTCGTCGACGGTGCGGACGTCGACGGTCGCCTTGCGCTGCCGTTCGACGGCCTCATCCAGCAGGTTCTGCTGGATGGTCACCAGCAGCGCCTCGGCCTCGTCGGCCACCGCGTCGAGCGGCCGCGGGTCCTTGGTGAGCGTGTCGCGGCGCACCATCGTGACCTCGCCCGATGCGAGATCTCTCGGGCCGACCTCGATACGCACCGGGATGCCCTTGAGTTCCCAGTCGGTCGATCGGCGCCCGAACGACACGTCGGTCCGCGTGTCGGCCACGGCACGGACGCCGCGGGTGGCGAGGTCGTCGGTGATCCGCTGCACGGCGTCGACCACGCCGTCGCCCTCCCGAGCGGCGAGCACGACCACCTGGATCGGTGCGAGCCGGGGCGGCAGTCGCAGACCGCGATCGTCGCCGTGCGCCATGATCAGTCCCCCGACCATGCGCGTCGACACGCCCCACGACGTCGTCCAGGCGAGTTGCTCGTCGCCGGCCTCGTCGAGGTAGGCGATGCCGAACGCCCGGGCGAAGTTCTGGCCCAACTCGTGCGAGGTGCCCATCTGCAGCGCCTTGCCGTCACCCATCATCGCCTCACAGGTGAGGGTGCGGGTGGCGCCGGGGAACCGCTCGGCAGCGGTCTTCTCCCCCACCAGCACCGGCATCGCCAGCACGTCGGTCATGAACGACCGGTACACCTCGAGATGGATCCGACGGGCGAACGCGGCGGCATCGGCGTGCGTGGCGTGCGCGGTGTGACCCTCCTGCCACAGGAACTCACTGGAGCGCAGGAAAAGG
>JBDZVK010000421.1:0-2019 GCA_040255725.1 Actinomycetota bacterium | reverse complement strand
TCGCCGACGCGGTGCAGGCGGGCTTGTTCGGTGACCCCGACGACGGGCTGGCCGCACGGCTCGGCCTCGACGCCGCCGAATTGATCGTGTCGGGCGCGGCGCCGATCCGCCCGGACCTGCTCCGGTTCTTCGCCGACGCGGGCATCACGATCTGCGAGGGCTACGGCATGACCGAATCCACGGCCGTCGCCACGCTCAACCACCCGGGTACCGAGCACATCGGCTCGGTGGGGCGGGCCATGCCCGGCATCGAGGTGATGATCGCCGACGACGGCGAGGTGCTCCTGCGGGGCGACGTCGTGATGGCCGGCTACCGCGACGACCCGGCCCGGACCACCGAGGCGATCGACGCCGAGGGCTGGTTGCACACCGGTGACATCGGACGGCTCGACGACGGCTACCTGTCGATCGTCGACCGCAAGAAGGACCTGATCATCTCCGCGGGCGGCAAGAACATGTCGCCCCGCAACATCGAGGCCGCGATCGAAGCGGCGTCACCGCTGATCGCGCATGCCGTGGCGATCGGCGACCGTCGCCCCTACAACGTGGCGCTGGTGGTGCTCGACGCCGACGTGCTCGCCCTGACCGGGCGATCCGCCGACGACCCCGACATCGCCCGGCAGATCGACGAGGCGATCACCACGGCGAACGCCGGGTTGTCGCGGGTCGAACAGATCAAGCGCCACCGCGTCGTCGACGGCCCCTGGGACCCCGGCGGCGACCTGCTCACCCCCACCCTGAAGCTGCGCCGCGCCGCCATCGCCACGCACTACTCTGCCGTCATCGACGACCTGTACGCCTGACCCGCCGAACCGAACCCGACCCAGGATCGAGATTCGGAGCGAAAAGGTCGTCAGACCGCCTTTTCGCTCCAGGTTTGGCGCTGGTCAGGTCGGCGCCGCGGCACCGAGCTCTCCCGTGCAACAAAGGTTGCAACCTCCGATCGGTGCAACTACCGTTGCAGGGTGCGGATCGCGGCTACTGCGCTGAAGCACGGCTACACCGTGGATCAGATCGAGCACGCCGTCGTCCACCACATCGACGAGTTTCCCGAACAAGGCGACCTCGCATTGTCCATGCTCATCGGTCCGACGCAAACAGGCGAGCTCCTCGAAATCGGGGTGCTGTTCGCCGAGGATCGAATCACCATCGATGCGATCGTTCATGCGATGCCTGCTCGTGCCCAGTACTTCCGCAAACACAAGCAACGGTGAAGACGATGCCGACGACCAACCCTCCCACCGACGACGAACTCGCTGCCCACTTCGAGGCCTTCGACTTCGACCACGCGCAGAGCGCCGGGCGCGATCCCTTGCGTGCCCTGCACTGGGCCCGCCAGTTTCGAGACGACCTCGACCGCCAACTCGTCGAAGTCGTCGCGGAGGCCCGTGACTCGGGCGCCACGTGGAACGAGATCGGCATCGCTCTCGGCGTGAGCCACCAGGCTGCGATGAAGCGCTACAAGCGCACCGCCTGACTGACGGGGCCCGTTGGGGCCCGCCTGGCCGATGGCGTCCCCTTCTTTGCACGGTTGCCCCCGCTCACGCGCCGAAAGGCGTGCAAGGAAGGATCGGGTCACCGCCCGGCTCGCGCCCGCCGACACGGCCGGGGAGTGCGCCGCGGTCGAGAAAAACGTGGCGGTGACTCCCAGGGGCCCCCACAATCGGGCCAAGTACGACGCCGAGATCGGCGAGAAGTAACCGGTCGTGGCGACCGAGGCAGACTCAGTGACCGGCGTCGGGGATTCCCTGCTCGACCGACTCCGTCCCTCCGTCGACGGTCCACTGTGCCGCGAGTGGCAGCAGGTCGGCGATCGTGACGCTGCGCACTCCCTCCGCGGTCGGCAGGACAACGCGAATACTCGGGTGGTAGTCGAGCAGCACCTGCCGATCGCGTCCGTAGGGATCGATCGGGCCACGCCCGTGGTTGCCGACAGCAACGATGGTCGTCAGCTCTCTGGCACCAGCGGCTCGGGCTGCGCCGAGCGCGACCAGTTCGGCACATGGCCCACCGGTGAAG
>JBDZVK010000420.1:0-2025 GCA_040255725.1 Actinomycetota bacterium | reverse complement strand
TCGAGGTGCCCGGCCGCGAGCTGTGGGTCGTCGAGAACGGGCTGTGCAACCGACGGCGCAACGGGTACGGACACGAACGGCTCGACGGCTGGGACCGCCCCGGCTACCTCCAGGCACACCTGCGTACCCTGGTGGCCGCGCACGACGCCGGGGTGCCGGTGGGGGCGTACTTCCACTGGTGCCTCGCGGACAACTACGAGTGGGGATCGTACGAACCCTGTTTCGGGCTGTACGGCGTCGACCGGGCACGTGGGGCGCGGTGGCTGGCCACCGACTCGATGGGACGCGACTCTGCGACCGCGTACCGCCGACTGATCGAAGGCCTGACCGCCGGGGATCGGAACGTGCTGACCTGCCCGGTCGAGGACCTCACGCGGTGACGTCGATCCGGGCGTTCGCCCCGGGTCGGGTGAACCTGATCGGCGACCACACCGACCACACGGGCGGCTGGTGCCTTCCCATCGCGCTGCAATGGGGCACGACCGTGGAGGGGACCGTCGGCGGCGACCGGGTCCGGCTCACCTCCGACCTCGACGCCTCGACCGTCGATCTGCCCCTGAGCGCCGCCCTCGCCGAATCGCCGGAGGGTTGGGCGCGTTACGTGGCAGCCGTCGTCGACACGGTCCACCCGCGGCGGGGCCTCGTCGGTCGGATCACGACGTCACTTCCGGTCGGGGCCGGGCTGTCGTCCAGCGCCGCGCTCGAGATCGCGCTCGCCCTGGCGCTCGGATTCGACGGCCCCCCGCTGGCGCTCGCTCGGGCCGGCCAGCAGGCCGAACACGCCGCGGTCGGCGTTCCCTGCGGCATCATGGACCAGCTCGCCTCGGTGTCGGGAAGACCTGGGCATGCACTGTTGATCGACTGCGGCCGGCTCGACGTGACCCCGGTGGCGATCCCCGACGGCGCGGACATCTGCATCGTCGATCCCGGACGACCCCGAACCCTCGCCGGGTCCGCGTACGCCGACCGGCGCGCCGCCTGTGCCGCGGCCGAACAGCAGATCGGACCGCTGCGTGAGGCGACCCTCGAGGCGGTGGCGACCCTCGAGGATCCGCTCCTGCGGCGGCGGGCGCGCCACGTGGTCACCGAGAACCGGCGGGTACTCGAGGCGGCCGACGCGCTGCGACGGGGCGACTGGGCCGGGGTCGGGGCCGCGATGACGGCCTCACACCGGTCGCTGCGCGACGACTTCGAGGTGTCGACGCCGCTGCTCGACCACACGGTCGCCACGCTGTGCCGAACGGCCGGCGTGCACGGGGCCCGCCTCACCGGCGCAGGATTCGGAGGCTGCGTCGTCGCGGTGTGCGAACCCGGCGCACTGGGTTCGGCGACCGACGTCGTCCCGTCACGTGGCGCCCACCTGCAGACGTGAGCCGGACCGTCAGGCCTGGAGCAGCCGGGCCTTCTGCGCCTGGAACTCGGCTTCGCTGAGCACCCCGTTACGACGGAGTTCGTCGAGCTTGGCCAACTGGTCGGCGACCGATCCCGACGCGGACGCCGCGGTCGCCGGCGCGGCGGGCGGCGCCGCGGCCGCGGGACGGTCGACGTTGGCGCGGATCTGCGTGTAGATCTCGCGCTGGACCTCATCTGGGTGACGGATGTCGGTGAACTCCTCCCGGCCGCCGTCGCTCGCGGACTCGATGCCGAGATCGCCCGCACCGAGCATCCGTTCGAACAACGACTGGGAGAACTCCACGGTGTTGATGCGCTCCAGCGGGATCTGTCGACCGTGCTTGGAGAGCACCCCCCAGCGGGACATGACCCGGTGGTTGGTCACCGCGAACTCCGTGGTGAGCCACTTCGCATAGCGCACACCGAACCACACCAGCATGACCAGCACGATCACGCCCATGACCGGGCCCGCGACGGACTTGAACGTGCCGTCGTCGAGTCCGAAGATCACGAGCAGGGCGACGATCACCGCCACGAGCAGCGCCCCGACCGACGGTGCCAGGAAGATCCAGTGCGGGTGCAGGTCGACGACGAGATGCTCGTCGTCGTTCAGGTGCTTGCGTGGAAAGGCCA
>JBDZVK010000419.1:0-2031 GCA_040255725.1 Actinomycetota bacterium | reverse complement strand
GGTCGAGCACGACCGACCCCAGAGCGATCGGTTCGGTGATGTCCATGTGCGGATTCGACTTGGCCATCACGTTCACGCGGAGAACGAGCTCACGGAGCCTAATCGGTTTCGTCTGGTAGTCGAGCGCGCCCGCCTCCAACCCGGCGATCCGGTCCTCGGCCGAGCCCAGCGCCGACAGGACGAGAGCGTTCAGCGGTGTCCCCTTCTCGATCTGCTCGTGCAACAGCGTCAACCCGTCGCCGACGGGCAGCATCCGATCGAGAACCGCCGCATCGTAGGGGGCGTCATCGAGCAGCGCCCGTGCGCCCTGCAACGTCGCCGCGTCGTCGACCGCGAAACCGCTGGCGCCGGGGCCCTTGGAGAAGCTAGGGCACGCGATCGTCGAACACGCGCCGAATCACGCTTCGGGGAGCGCCAGGTCGACTACCAGGGGGAGGTGATCGGACAGTGCCCACCACGATCGGTCGATCGGTTCGGTCGCGCCCGGCACGGCGGCGTCCACCACGTGATCGGCCAGGTCGGGGGACACGAGGATGTAGTCGAGCCGTTGCTGGAGCGCCGAGCGATCGCCCGTCAGGTTCGTCGCCACGACCACGTCCGGGTGCACGAGGTCGTGCCCGTCGGCCCACCCGGCATCGGCGAGAACGGCGAGCTCGCGGCTGCCCGGGCGCACGTTCAGATCACCCGCGAGGACCGAACGCTCGGTCGGCACCAACCCGAGGAGTCGGTGGATCTCGTCGATCCGGCGGGCCGAGGCGTCGTCGGGGCTGAGATGGGTGTTCCACACGTGCAGCGGCCCGGTTCCGGTCGCCACCACGACCCCACCGGCGATCCGGCGCGTGTAGTGCACCAGGCGCCACGGGTGGCTGAGCACCACCGACCCGGGGTGCTCGGTCACCGGCCACCGGCTCGCCACCGCCAGGCCCTCCGGCGCATACCGGATGCTCCAGTGTTTGAACCACCAGTCGCCGTGAGCCAGGCGACTCTGCGCACGCACCGCGGCGAACTGCGAGCGGTGGATCTCCTGGAAACACACGATGTCGGCACCCAGCTCGTCGAGGCGTCGGGCGATCTCGGCCGGGTCGCGCATCGCCCGGCCCTGGACGTTCCACGACACCAGCCGCACCGGGGTTTCCACTTTCTCGCCTGCCACCCGGTAACCTTGCCACCTGGTGGGGAGCCGACGGCGGATCCGGAACACCGGGCCCGTCAGGCCACACCACCACCGCTCCCGGGCACGCGTACGCGGCCCACGGGGCCGGGCCCCAGACCCACGGCATCGACCGATGCCTTCGAACCCGACGAGGATTGCATGTCAGAGAAGATCGACAACGCCAAGGCCGACATCATCGCCGAGAACCAGACCCACGAAGGTGACACCGGTTCTCCCGAGGTGCAGGTCGCGCTGCTCACCGCCCGCGTCACCCATCTGACCGAGCATCTCAAGATGCATCCCAAGGACCACCACTCACGGCGAGGCCTGCTCATGCTGGTCGGCCGTCGGCGGCGGTTGCTCGACTACGTGGCCGACAACGACGTCGAGCGCTATCGAGCGATCATCGCCAAAAACGGCTTGCGCCGTTAGCAGTACCATTCACGGGACGACTCCACCGGGGTCGTTCCTCGCACGTTCCGGGCGACCATTCGCCCGGAACCACGTGACCGACCTGTCAGTTGTCAGTCGCCGATTGCCCGGCCCGTCGAGGTCGGGAGGCCGCCGACTGGGAACTGGCTCGGTCACTCCACGACACCGCGAGAACGTCTCGCGCGTGTCTTGAACAAGGAGAACCATGGCTGAAGCCATTTCCGTATCCCGCCCGATCTCGGGCACCGACCAGACCCTGACCTTCGAGACCGGCGTGCTCGCCCCGCAGTCTCAGGGCGCCGTCGTCGTGAAGATCGGCGAGACCAGCTCGCTGGTGACCGCAAACGGCGCGTCCCAGATCCGTGAGGGCATCGACTTCTTCCCCCTGACGGTCGACGTCGAGGAGAAGGCGTACGCCGCGGGCAAGATCCCCGGCTCGTTCTTCC
>JBDZVK010000067.1:1867-10624 GCA_040255725.1 Actinomycetota bacterium | reverse complement strand
GACGGGGCGGTCCGGTCGTGGTGGTCGCGAACAAGGTCGACGACGCGCTGCACGAAGGCATGGTCTGGGACTTCCTCTCGCTCGGCTTCGGTGAGCCGGTCGGGGTCAGCGCGCTGCACGGGCGCAACGCCGGTGACCTGATGGACCGGGTCGTCGCCGAGCTGGAGGCGAGCTTCGGACCGGCGGTGACCCCCGGTCCGGCACCCGACGACGACGCGTCGCTGCGTGAGGCGTCGGGCGACGACGAGGCCGCCCGGATCTTCGCCGTGGCGCTGGTCGGCCGACCCAACGTGGGCAAGTCGACGCTTTTCAACCGCCTCATCGGCGAGGACCGGGCGGTGGTCCACGACCTGCCCGGCACCACGCGGGACGCGATCGACACCGTGGTGGAAACCGACGAGGGGCCGATCCGGTTCGTGGACACCGCCGGCATGCGACGCCGCAGCAAGGTCGACCAGGGGACCGAGCGGTTCTCGACGATCCGGGCACTCGCCGCGGTCGACGCCGCGGACATCGCCCTGTTGGTGATCGACGCGACCGAAGGCGTCACCCACCAGGACCAGCGGCTCGCGGAACGGGTCGACGCGGCCGGTTGCCCGATCGTGGTCGTGCTCAACAAGTGGGAGCTGCTCGATGCCGAGCGACGCCTGGAGGTCACCGCGCAGGTGGGCCGCCGCCTCGCATTCCTGGGTGACAGCGTGGTGCTGAAGATCAGCGCCCTGTCGGGCAAAGGGGTGCACAAGCTGCTCCCCGCGTTGTCGGACGTGGTGACCGCGTACCGCAGCCGCGTCCCCACCAGGCGGGTGAACGCGATCATGGCCGCCGCTCAGTCGGCCCACCCCGCCCCGCAGGGAGCACGGGTGTTGTACGCGACCCAGGTGGCCACCGACCCGCCGACGTTCACGTTGTTCACCAACCGCGAGCTGCCACGCACCTACCTGCGTTACCTTGAGAACACCCTGCGAGACGAACTCGGGCTCGGGTCGACCCCGGTGAAGATGCGGGTGCGACGCCGGACATGAGACGACGCGCCGGAGCGCTGGTCGGTACCGGCGCCGCGATCGGGAGTGCGACGCTGCTCGCCGTCCGCCGGTGGCGGCGTCGCCGTGACGCCACGTCGGAGTCGACCGCACCGGTGCTCCACGGCGGTCGTGCCGGACGGCCGGGCGAGATGGCTCGGGCCGCAGGGCGGATCGGCGTGTCCTACGGCCTCCACCAGGCTCAACGCACCTTCGCCTCGGCCGCCCGCAGGGAGCGTCTCGACGAAGCGTTCCTGCTCCACAGCGCCGAGGAGGTCACCGAGACGCTCGGGAACCTCAAGGGCGTGATGATGAAGCTCGGCCAGATGGCGAGCTATCTCGACCTCGGCCTGCCCGACGAGATGCGGGCCGCGCTGACCACGCTGCAGGCCGCGGCACCGCCGATGGCGCCCGAGTTGGCCACCGCGACCGTCACCGAGGCGCTCGGCGCAGAGGTGACCGAGCTGTTCACCGAGTGGGACCCGGTGGCGATCGCCGCCGCGTCGATCGGGCAGGTGCACCGGGCGATCACCCGAGACGGCCGTGCGGTCGCGGTGAAGATCCAGTATCCGGGCATCGCCGAGGCGATGAGCGAGGATCTCGAACACACCGACGTGCTCTTCGCGGCGTTGCGGATGCTGTTCCCGGCGCTCGAGGTCGCGCCCCTGGTCGCGGAGCTGCGGGCCCGTCTGGCCGAGGAACTCGACTACGTGCACGAGGCGGCGAACCAGCGACGGTTCGCCGACGCGTACCGCGGTCACCCCTTCATCGTCGTGCCCGACGTGGTCGACGAGTTGTCGAACGACCGGGTGCTGACCAGCGAGCTGTTGGTGGGCCGCCGTTTCGCGGAGCTCGCCGACGCTCCCCAGGCCGAACGCGACCGGGTCGGCGAGGCCATCTTCCGCTACGTGATGCGCTCGCTGTACCGCATGCGGTCGTTCAACGGCGACCCGCACCCGGGAAACTACCTGATCCTCGACGACGGACGGGTCGCGTTCCTGGACTACGGCCTCGTCAAGGAGTTCACCGCCGACGAGATCGACCTGTTCGCGGCGATGCACCGCACGATGGTCGACGACGCCGACCCGGCCGGTTTCCGCGCGCTGCTCGTCGAGGCCGGCATCGTCGAGGCCGACACGCCACTCGGCGACGACCGACTGTACGAGTACTTCACGGGTTTCTACGAACACCTCCTCCGGGACGAACCCACGAAGGTCACCCGGGAGTTCGCCGCCGGGCTGGTCAGCCGCATGTTCGACACCGACGGCCCGTTCGCCGACGTGCAACGCCACATCAACGTGCCCCCCAGCTTCTTGTTGATCCAACGCATCAACCTGGGGCTCTACGCCCTTCTCGCCGATCTGGACGCCACGGCGAACTGGCACGCGATCCTCGCCGACATCGTGACGTGGACCGCCGACTCCTCGCACGGCCCCACGACCGAGCTCGGTCGGGCCGAGACCGCCTGGCTCGCCTGAACGACCGCTGCCGGTCTTCACGGCAGGCGCCCGACGGGCCGATGTGCCCTCCCGTTCCCGGGGCCGGGACGGGTACGATCGTGGGGTCATGGGAATCGTCGTCTTGTCCGTGGTCGCGGTCGCCTGCCTGGTGGCCACGACGTTCTGGACGCGGTCGGCCATGGCCCATCGGCGGGCCTGGCACCGCGCGCGCCGTGAGTACGGCGCGCAGTCCGACGCGGCGGTGCTGGCCCGTACCTCGTTCCGCAAGGAGGTGCACGCCACCTCGGTGTACCTGGCGCTGCTCGTGGCGACGGGCATCGGGCTCGCGCTGAAGACCAGGAACGCGATCTACGCCTTGTCGCTGGTGCTCATCCCGGTCGGACTGTCGTTGGCGTTCTCCAAGGACTTCCTGCGCGCCCTGCGCCTGTCCGCGGAGCGCTTCACGATCGAGCGGCGGGCCGTCGAGGTGCTCACCCAGGAGCAGCTCGCCCCGAAGGCGTGGGCGGCGCGCCTGGCGCCCGAGGAGCTCCCGGATCTGAGCGGCTTCGAACTGGGGCGCGTCTACCAGGCCGGCACCGGCATGATGGCCGGCGACTTCTACGACGTGTTCCGGGTCGCTCCGAACCGGGTCGCGGCGGTCATCGGCGACGTGACCGGGCACGGGATCGAGGCGTCGATCACGGCATTCCAGGCCAAGTACCTGCTGCGGGTGTTCCTGCGCCAGTTCCGCGACCCGGCCCAGGCGCTCGAGGAACTGAACCGACAGATCGCCACGATGGAACGCGCCGAGGAGTTCATCTCGCTCGTCGTCGTCGTGTTCGACACCGCCGCGTCGACGCTGCGGTACGCGTCGGCCGGGCACCCGGCCGCGTGGCTGTGGCACGACCGGGAGGTCCGTGCGCTGCGCGCCACCGGGCCCCTGCTGATGTTGGATCCCGACGGCGCCTACACGAGCCGCGAGATCCCCCTCGACGAGGACGACCTGGTGTTGATGTACACCGACGGGCTCGCCGAGGCCCGCAACGGTGAGAACCTCTTCGGTGAGGAGCGGGTCGCGAACATCCTGCGACGCGACCCGGGTGCCGATCCGGGCGTGTTGTGCAAGGCACTGCTCGAGTCGGCCAGGGACTTCGCGGAGACCGGGCTCACCGACGACGTGGCCATCCTCGCGGTCCGCCGACGCTGAACCGCGCGTCTTCTAGTCTCGGATCCACCATGACCGCCGACGCCGACGAGACCGCCGTGACCGATCCGCTGGCTGCGGCACTGCGACGCGCGCCGGAGGGGAACCTGGCCAGAGGGGCCGAAAAGCTGGCCGCCCAGCACAAGTTGTTCGTGCGCGAGCGCATCGCGCTGTTGTGCGACCCCGACTCGTTCGTCGAGGACGGACTGCTGGCGAACGCCGCCGCGGTCGACCTGCCCGCCGACGGCGTGGTCACCGGTGTGGGACGGGTCGACGGACGGCCGGCCGTGGTCGTGGCGAACGACCCGACGGTCAAGGCCGGATCCTGGGGTGCCAGAACGGTGGAGAAGATGGTCCGGGCCACCGAGTACGCGCTCGGCCACGACCTGCCGATCTTCTGGCTGATCGACTCGGCCGGGGCGCGGATCACCGATCAGGTGCAGCTCTTCCCGGGCCGACGCGGCGCCGGGCACATCTTCTACAACCAGGTGAAGTTGTCGGGCCGGGTCCCCCAGATCTGCTGTCTGTTCGGCCCCTCGGCAGCAGGCGGCGCGTACATCCCGAGCTTCTGCGACATCGTGATCATGGTCGAGGGCAACGCGTCGATGTACCTGGGTTCGCCCCGCATGGCCGAGATGGTCATCGGCGAGAAGACGACCCTGGAGGAGATGGGCGGCGCCCGGCTGCACGCCACGGTGTCGGGCTGTGGCGACAACCTGGCCGACGACGACGCCGACGCCATCGACCAGGCCCGGGCGTGGTTCAGCTACTTCCCGACCCGCTGGCGTGAAGACCCTCCCCACTACGTCTCGGCGGCACCCGCCCGCGTCTTCACCGACGACCTCGTGCCGGCGAGCGACACCGCCGGCTACGACACCCACGACGTGATCGACGCGCTGGTCGACGACATGAGTTTCTTCGAGATCAAGCCGTTGTTCGCCCCGGAGCTGGTGTGTGGGCTGGGCCGTCTCGACGGCCATCCGGTGGGCATCGTCGCGAACAACCCGGCGGCGAAGGGCGGGGTGTTGTTCGTGGATTCCGCCGACAAGGCCGCCCGATTCGTCTGGTGCTGCGACGCGTTCGGGATCCCGTTGATCTTCCTCACCGACGTCCCCGGCTTCATGATCGGCACGCAGGTCGAGGCGCAGGGCATCATCCGTCACGGCGCCAAGATGGTCACGGCGGTGTCGGAGGCGACCGTGCCCAAGATCTGTGTGGTGGTCCGCAAGGCCTACGGCGCCGGCCTGTACGCGATGTCGGGTCCGGCGTTCGAGCCCGAGGCGACCCTGGCGTTGCCGACCGCGCAGATCGCGGTGATGGGTCCGGAGGCCGCGGTGAACGCCGTGTACGCGAACCGGATCGCCGCGATCGACGACGAGGCCGAGCGTGACGCGTTCGTGGCGGAACAACGCGAGCTCTACGCGGAGGACGTGAACCTGCTGCGTCTGGCCAGTGAGCTCGTCGTCGACGCGGTCGTCCAGCCGGGTGACCTGCGCCGTGAGCTGATCGACCGCTTCGCGCTCGCTCGGGGCAAGCGGCGGGCGTTCTCGGACCGTCGCCACGGCGTACCGCCGGTCTGAGCGAACACCGGTGGTGAAGCGGGCCCGGTGGATGTGGGGATCCGTGGTGCCTGCGGGCACGATGGTGCCATGGGTTCCGACGTGCTCCGTGGCCAACGGGTCGTCGTCCGCGACGTCGGCCCGAGAGACGGTCTGCAACCCGAGCGACCCGTGCCCGTGGGCGAGCGGGCGCGGCTGGTCGACGCCCTGTTCGCGGCGGGGATCCGCCACGTCGAGGTGACCTCGTTCGTCAGCCCGAAGGCGGTTCCGGCCATGGCGGAGCCCGCTGCGGTGCTCGACGCGATCCGACGGCCCGACGACGCCACGGTCACCGTGCTCGTACCGAACGAACGCGGGGCGCGCGACGCCCTGGCGTGCGCGGTCGACGAGCTGACGGTGACGATCTCGGCGTCGGAGGCCTACAACCGGCACAACGTCAACCGGTCGATCGCCGAATCGTTGGAGGCGGTCGCCGGGATCGTCCAGCTCGCCGATGCGGCACCGGTGCCGGTCGACGCGGTCGTCAGTTGTGCCTTCGGTTCACCCTTCGAAGGCGACCTCGCCCCAGGTGAGGTGGCATCGCTGGGGGACGCGCTCCTCGACCGGGGCTGCACCGCGGTCACCTACGCCGACACGACGGGGATGGCGACACCCCGGCGGATCACCGAACTGCTCGACGAGACCGGGCCAAGCGTCGGTCTGCACCTGCACCAGACCCGGGGGACCGCGCTGCTCAACGCGTGGTGTGCGCTGGAGCGCGGGGTACGCCGCTTCGACACGTCGGTCGGTGGTCTGGGAGGGTCGCCGTTCGCACCGGGGGCCGCCGGCAACCTGGCGACCGAGGAGTTCGTCGCCGTGCTCGACGACGTCGGCGTGGTCACCGGCATCGACGTCGACGGCGTGATCGACGCTGCCCGGATCGCCGCCGAACTCGTCGGCCACGACGTGCCCAGCACGGTCGCCGCGGTCGGCCCGCGTGACCGGCTCGTCACGGCGGGGGAGTGACGGCATGCCCTGGTGCGACGGCTGCGACCGGTACCTGAACCCGAACACCGTGCACGACGACGGGACCTGCCCGTCGTGCGGGGCACCGATCACGAATCCGCGGAAACTGGAACGTGCTCGGCGCGGGCGGGGGAGCTCCGCCGACGCGATGGCCGTGCGGGCCGGACGGGCCGACGGGCGTGCCGCTCGGGACGAGCCGGGCGCTGCCCGCGACGACGAGATCGACACGTCGACCCCTTGGCATTTCAAGGTGCTGCTCGTGGCGCTGGTGATCTACCTCGGGTGGAGACTCTTTCAGGGCATCGTCTGGGTGAGCCACCAGCTCTGAGCCGGATCCGCTTCACCCGTTCGACCGCCGTCGGGGTACACTCGCCGACGTAGAAACGGGCTGTGGCGCAGCTTGGTTAGCGCGTCGGTCTGGGGGACCGAAGGTCGTGGGTTCGAATCCCGCCAGCCCGACCACCAGAACTTCCGGGCCGCCGGTGGCGTGCCCGCGGGCATGCCCCGCTCCCATGGGAGTCACCCGCCGGCTCCGGCACTGGTAGCTCGCTCGGGGTTCGCGCCGTCCAACGTTGGAGCGACTTTTGAGCGGCGCCGGCGAAGTTGTCGCTCCAACGTTGGACAACCGACCTCCCCGTCCCGACGATGGGCGTGCCCGCGGGCACGTTCCCGCGGGGCTCAAGCGTCTGTGCCCGCGGGCACGGTCAGACGGAACAGTCCCTGAGGCCCGCGGCGTGCGCAGGGCCGGCGAACTCGGACCGCTTCGCTCGCGCCGAGTTGGGGCGCGTGCACGGTGGAGGAAGCCGACGACGACCGCCCCGTCGCCCTCGGAGTGGCTCGTCTGGCGGCAGCGGCGACCTGGCCCGGGCCTCCCGATCGTCCGCTCCGGCGCTACCGCGCGCCGACCGGGTCCTTGGCCTCGGCGATCATGCGAGTCCAAGGCGCACAGAGTTCGCGGAGTCGTGCACAACCTTGCTCGCCGAGTGACGCATATGCGGCAGCAGCTGCGGCATCGGTGCGCTCGACGATCCGCCGATGTCGCTCGCGGCCGCCGTCGGTGAAGGTCAGAAAGACGGGATCGGTCAGTGCCAGGGCGACCGGGTCGCCATCCGCACGCAGGATCTCGTGCTCACGCAGTCGCTGCACGGCGGCGTTCCATTCCGCATCGGGCCAGCCGTGGGTCACCCGGACCGACCGGATCGTCTGCGTGCCGGTCGCCGCGTAGGCGACGAGTGAGTCGATGCCGGACACACCCTCGGCGGTGAGTACCGCGGTCCGACCGTCGTTCCGCCACTCGTGCAGCACCGTCACGGCGTGCCAGAGCACCAGGTGCGCCTCGTCGGGCCAGGCGAGCGCCGCATGGGCGGCCAACAGCGGTCGCCCCTCGGTGTGCTCACTTGCCGCCTCCGCAGCTCGCCGAGCCAATCCGGCGGCCTCGGCCACCTCAGCGCTTCCCACGGCATCGCCGAGGACTCGACGGAGTACCTGGTCGGCGACGCCGAGTCGTGCCGAGTCCCAGCCCTCCACCGATGCGAGCTCGCCCACCTTCGCCATGGCACGGCCGACCGAGGCCGGGTCGTGGTCGAAAAGGATCGCGGCAGCGAGTTCGACTGACACCGCGCCGAGCGACGCGGCGCGGAAGGCGATGGGACCCGTCGTGGCGTCGAGTCCCATGTCCAGTTGGCACGAGGCCGCCTCCGGTGCCGAGTCGACCACCGCCGCCAGCGGCTCGAGTGCAGTCCAGGTGTCGTGTGCCAGGCGTGCTGATGTCGTGCTCTCGGTCGTCACGTCGATCACACGGTGCGTCCGTAGAACGCCGCCAACTGGTCGGCAAGACACGCCCCGGGAGCCACGTCGACGATCTGACCGAACGGGGCAGCGCCCTCGGGCCCTCGCAACGCCTCGGTGACCGAAACGCGCACGCGCCGCAACAGGTCCCCGGCGAGTTCCTCGTCGAGGTCGGCTTCCTGCCCGGTGGCCCGGGCGAGATCCCAACCGTGCACGTATTGATCGGCGGTGATCATGCCGAGCATGAACCCACCGGTGACCTCACCGAAGGGCATCGCGATCGGCTTTTCCAGGGCGTCACGCGACCCGAAAGCCCGCTCGGCGATCTGCACCGACAGGTCGTACGAGTCGAGAAGATCCCGGGGGCTCTGTGCCTCCTCGGGGGTGACGTACTCGCCGTTCAGTTGCGCCGCGATCCCGCGGGGTACGGCCACGAAGTGGTCGATCAGTGCCCGCACGTCCCAGGCTGCACATGGCGTCGCCGCTCCGAACTGGTCGGCCCGTACCCGGGCCAAGATCGCGCGGGTTCCCTCAGCAGCCCGGCTCAGCGATTCGACAGTCAGTGCATCTTCCACGGCACAACCTCCACGTTCATGCGTACCTGCGGCCACGCTATCGGCGTGCCGGACAACCATTCGGCGTGCCCGAGGTCACGGGTCGGGGTGAGGGACCCCGACGACCCGGAGACCGTCGATCGCTCGGAAGTCGTCCGGATTGCAGGTGTGGATCGGAAGATCACTCGC
>JBDZVK010000067.1:0-1767 GCA_040255725.1 Actinomycetota bacterium | reverse complement strand
ATCTCGACGGAACCTTCAGGCGTCGGCGACCCCGGTCGCTCCCTGGGCACGCAGCGCATCACGGATCGCACCCGCGGCCTCATCGAGGGCATCCTCGGCGGGGGAGGGGTCGGCCAGTGCGAAGTTCAGGTCGGCTTCCGACGTGATGGGGATCGTGTGCAGGTGGACGTGGGGCACCTCCAGGCCGGCGATGATCATGCCTACCCGGTCGCGACCGAAGGCCGCACGCTGGGCGAGTCCGATCGTCTGGGCGACGCCCATCAGGTGCGCGTTGACCTGTGGGTCGAGATCGAGCCAGTTGTCGACCTCGACGCGGGGCACGATCAACGCGTGTCCGGTCTGGATCGGGTTGATCGTCATGAACGCGACCGCCACGTCGTCACGCCAGACGAACCGGCCGGGCAACTCGCCGTCGATGATCTTGGAGAACAGAGTGGACATGGTGACCTTTCGTCGTCGAACTTCTCGCCGGGCCCGGCGGCACGCCGAGCGCGCACAGTGATGAACCTAGGCTGTGCGCCGTGACCGACGTCGCCTCACCTTCCGCCCTCGGCAAGCGTTGGAATCCCTGGACGATCCCCAACGCGATCTCGGTGGCGCGACTCGCCTGCCTGCCCGTGTTCGTCTACCTGCTCTTCGGCGCGGAGAACCGGGCTGCAGCCGGGTGGCTCCTCGCCGCGTTGGGGATGACCGACTGGGTCGACGGCTACATCGCCCGGCACTTCGACCAGGTGTCGGAGCTGGGCAAGATCCTCGACCCGGTCGCCGACCGGATGCTGTTCTTCGTCGGGCTCACCTGCATCCTGATCGACGGCACCATCCCCGTGGCGATCGGCGTCGCGATCCTCGCCCGGGAGGTCGTGGTGGGAGCGACCACCGTGATCCTCGGCGTGCTGGGCGCACGACGCATCGACGTCACCTGGTTCGGCAAGGCCGGCACCTTCGCCAACATGATGGCGGTGCCCTCGTTCCTCGGATCTCACAGCACGTTGAGCTACGCGCCCGTGCTCGGCGCGCTCGCATGGGTCACCGTCGTGCCCGGGCTCGCGCTGTCGTACTACGCGGCCTACCTGTACATCCCGATCGCCCGGCGTGCCCTGGCCGAGGGCCGCGCGGCCCGGTCGGGGGCGGCCGGCTAACCAGTACCCTCGGTGAGATGAAAGCCGTCATCATGGCCGGCGGCGAGGGAACCCGGCTCCGGCCGCTCACCTCGAACGTCCCCAAACCGATGTTGCCCATCGCGAACATCCCGATGATGGAGCACGTCATCGATCTGTTGGTCTCGCACGGGATCACCGACATCGTCGTGACGGTCGCGTACCTGGCCGACACCGTGCGCAACTACTTCGGTGACGGCTCCGAGTTCGGCGTCCGCATGGTGTACGCCACCGAGGACACCCCGCTGGGCACCGCCGGGTCGGTCCGCAATGCGATGGACGAACTCGACGAGCGATTCGTCGTCATCTCCGGCGACGTGCTCACCGACATCGACCTGACCTCGATCATCGCCTTCCACGACGAACGCGACGCCCTGGCCACGATCGGCCTGGTCGCGGTCGAGAACCCGCTCGAGTTCGGGATCGTGATCACCGACGAGCACGGCGCGATCGAGCGGTTCCTCGAGAAGCCATCCTGGGGGCAGGTGTTCAGCGACACGATCAACACGGGCATCTTCGTGCTCGAACCCGGGATCTTCGACTTCATCCCGGCCGACGGCCCGTCGGACTTCTCCTCGGACGTGTTCCCCGAGGTGCTCGCCGCCGGCAA
>JBDZVK010000418.1:0-2048 GCA_040255725.1 Actinomycetota bacterium | reverse complement strand
GTCCAGCGGTCACCGGGGATCTCCATCCCCTCGATCACGCCGTCGGCGGTGCGGGCCGTGACGACGAGTTCGGCCCCGAGCTCATCGACCGCCTGGTGATGGTGGCACCTTCCCACCACGTCGTCGGTGCCGATCGCCCCGGCCAGCAGGGTGTCGGGATCGACGAACATGGAGTTCGGCGTGCCCCCTCCCCCGTCGGGAATCCCGTGTTCGCCGACTCCGGGCAGATCGCCGAGGTGCTGGTGCAGCGTGCCGCCCTGGGCGATGTTCAACAACTGGTGGCCGCGGCAGATCGCCAACACCGGCTTCCCGGCCCGGCGGGCGGCGTCGATGAGGGCGATCTCCCAGCGGTCCGAGGTCGGGTCGATCGCACTCAGCTTCGGGTGGGGTTCCTGGCCGTACAGCGCCGGGTCGGCGTCGAGTCCGCCGGTCACCATCAGCGCGTCGAAGCGGGTCACGAACCCGTCGACGTCGACGGTGTCGGGGTCGTGGCACACGACCGAGGCGCCGATGCCGCCGGCGGCGTGCAGCGCGTCGAGGTAGTAGGTCGGCAACGCCTGGGCGGGTTCCAGCCAGCGCTCGATCCGTTCGGCGGGGATCCGGCGGGAGGTGACGGCGATCAGTGGACGGGTCGACGGCATGGCAACGACGCGATCAGAACTGGGCGAAGTAGCGGCGGCGTTCCCAATCGGTGACCGCACGGTTCGCGGCCAGCCATTCCTGGCGGGCCGAGTTCAACAGGTGTTGGTGCACATCGGCGCCGAAGATCTCGACGGCGATCTCGCTGGTGGCGAACGCGTCGATCGCTTCGGGGAATGTGGAGGGGATCCGTGGCACATCGGCCTCGTACGCGTTGCCCTCGGTGGGGGCTGGCGGCTCGATCTGTTGCTCGATGCCGCGGACACCGGCGGCGATGAGGGCCGCGTAGGCGATGTAAGCGTTCACGTCCGCGCCGGGAATGCGCGACTCGAGGCGGGTGCCGGTGCCGTGACCGACGACCCGGTAGCCACACGTGCGGTTGTCGGTGCCCCACGCGATGGCCGTGGGGGCCCACGACTCGGGGGCGTAGCGCTTGTAGGAGTTCAGTGTCGGCGCCCAGCACAAGGTGAGGTCCCGCGATGCCGCGATGACACCGCCGAGGAAGTGACGGAACCGCATCGACCCGGGGCTCGTGCCCGCGGGCGTGTCGAAGACCGGTTCGCCCTCCTCGACGTCGGTGAGGCTGGCGTGCAGGTGACACGACGAGCCGACGTCATCTTCGGAGTATTTCGCCATGAAGGTGACCGACCGGCCCTCCTGGTCGGCGATCTCGCGCACGGCGTTCTTGTAGATCGCCTGGCGGTCGGCCATCTCCAGCGCGGCGGCGTAGCGCAGGTTGATCTCGTGCTGGCCGTAGCCCGCCTCGCCCTTGGAGAACTCCACGGGGATCCCACACGCGTCCATGGCGTTGCGGATCCGGCGGATCACGTACTCGTCACGGGTGGTCTGGAAGATGTGGTAGTCCTCGATCCAGTCCGAGTGCGGGCGCGGATCCGCGAAACGACGCTCGGCCAGTTCCGCGTAGGAGTCGCGGAACAGGAAGAACTCGAGCTCCGCGCCGATCGCCGGTTCGAATCCGGCGGCGCGGGCCCGGTCGACCTGGGCGCCGAGGATCTGGCGTGGCGACACCGCGATCGGTGATCGGTCGGCCTCGTCGACGATGTCGCACAACACCAGTGCAGTGGCCTCCAGCCAGGGCACGATCCGCAGCGTCGACAGGTCGGGCACGAGGCTGATGTCGCCGTAGCCGGTGTCCCAGTTCGCGAACGCGAACCCGGGCAGCGGGGTCATCTCTACGTCGACGGCCAGCAGGTAGTTGCACGCCTCGACGCTGTGCTCGGCGATCTCGTCCAGGAAGAACCAGCCGGTCACCCGCTTGCCGACGAGACGACCCTGCAGATCGGTGGCCGCGACCAACACCGTGTCGATCGAACCGTCAGCGACCGATTCCCGCAACTCGTCGAGGGTCAGCATCCCGCGCAGCGCCGTCACGCTCCGGCCTCCGGGGT
>JBDZVK010000417.1:0-2057 GCA_040255725.1 Actinomycetota bacterium | reverse complement strand
TTCAAATGAGGCTTCGAGCGCTCGAACTTTTCCTTCGCCATGACTACTCTTCTCCTGGGAGTGGAACGACTCGCCCTTGTGCGAGCCGGTTGCGGGCGGGGTGGTAGCGACGGTGGGACTCGAACCCACGACCTCTCGATTATGAGCCGAGCGCTCTCACCAACTGAGCTACGTCGCCTTGAGGCGGATCTCTACCGAGCCCCCTGTCGGAATCGAACCGACGACCTTTTCCTTACCATGGAAACGCTCTGCCGACTGAGCTAAGGGGGCGTGCTGATTCGGGTCGCTTCGCAGCGACCTGAACGCGCCATGCTACGTGCGCCGCGCCCAGGTGACCAACTCGGTTGCCAGCGTATCGCCGCGTCGCGGCCGCACCGCACCTGAATAGGCCATTCGGCTCAAGAGTGCCCGTTGCCCTGCCGATCTCAGAAAGGATGAGATTCGCGCGCCTGGCAGTCGAGGCCGACGGACGCACCCTCGACGTCGCATTCCACCCCAACCTCACCGTCATCACCGGCGTCGGCTCGACAACCCGGGGCTCGCTGATCAACGAACTGCTCAGCGGCCTGAGCACCCACCGCTCGGGCACCCATCTCGAGGTCGTGACCGATGCCGGCCGCACCCTCGTCGTGTTCCGGCCGTCGGACTCCGCACACCGGGTCATCGACGCCGCCACCGGTACCGACGTGTCGAACGAGTTCACCACCCCCGACGGCGGTATCGACCTGCTCGCCACGTTCGGCATGGACGCCGGGTCCGCGCGGCGGTGGTCGCGGATCGGCCCCAACGATCTCGTCGCCTCGACCCAGAGCCAGGAGTTGGTCGCCCGACTCGGTCGCATCGACCAGAACCAACTGTGGTCAGATGCCCAACGGGTGCAGATCGCCCGGCAGGCACTCGCCGAGCACACCGACGTCGACGAGGTCGAAGACGCGTCACTGACCGAACGCATCGAACGCAACTACCACGCGCACGACGCCGCGATGGAACAAGCCGATCGGACGCGGCTGTTCGCTTTGGTCGTGGGCACCGCCGGCCTGCTGGGGGCCGCCGTGACCGCGTCGACGAGTGCGGCGGCGGCGATCGCACTCGCCGCGGTGGCGGCCGTCGCGACGATCGTCGCGTTCGTCTTCCGTGCGCGGGTCGGCTACTACGCCCGCCAGCTCGAGGAGGCGCTCGACCAGTCGGGTTCGGAGTCGTATCTCGGCTACCAACTCGATCGCATCGACGGGTACATCTCGTCCGAACACCAGCGTCGCCACCGCGCCGCCGTGCAGGCAGACGTCGACGAGGCCCTCGCCCGTTGGAAACACACGGCGGGCGACGTGAGTGTCGACTGGGCACTCGAGCACCGTCCCGCGATCGAGGCGGCCGCCGGGCTCGGTTCGGGTGGATCGGCCGACTACACCGGCGATCAGTCGATCGTGCGCCGTCACGCCCGCGACGAAGCCCCCGAATTGATCGAGACGCTGATCACCCGGATCTCGAAGAGCCGGCGGCTCGGGGACGACGGCGAGTCGTTCCCGCTCATCCTCGACGAACCCTTCGGCGCGTTCGACCCGGCCGTGCGTCCGGCGCTGCTCGAAACGCTCCTCGGGCAGGCCGGGTCACCCCAGGTGATCCTGTTGACCAACTCCGACGACATCATCTCATGGGCCCGGCTCGAGGTGATGACCGGCGCCCTCAGCCTGGTCGGACCCGGTGAAGGGACCGCATCGGGCCGGTCACGCGGCGCGGACGCCTCGGGAACACGGTCGGGCGACTCCGAACTCGAGAACCGCTCGGGTTGAACCGACCCTCGTCCGGTGGGCGGCTCGGGTGAGCAGCGCAGCCGGCGAACCGGCGAACGTGGTGGACCGGGGAGGATTCGAACCTCCGTAGCATGACGCGACTGGTTTACAGCCAGTTCCCTTTGGCCGCTCGGGCACCGATCCTCGATCAGTGGGCAAGTGTAGCGATCGAAGCGGCCTCGGCCGATACCCTGAATGTCCATGCCGAGTTTCGACGTCGTCTCCCAGGTCGATCTGCAGGAGGTCCGCAACGCCGTGGACCAGGCC
>JBDZVK010000416.1:0-2063 GCA_040255725.1 Actinomycetota bacterium | reverse complement strand
GACGAGAGTCGACCCTCCACCCGGGAGGCGAGGTGGAACACGTTGGCGAGGGGAACGATCTGGGGCTCCGGCTCGAAGTCCAGGTAGCTCGTGAAGTCCAGCAACGTGTCGTGCACCATGTCGATCGTGAGCTGGTGCTCGTGTCGGTAGGTGGGCGACGCGAACAGCTCGGCACGCAGCGCGTCGTCGCGCTCGGGGTCGTCCGATCGGCGGGCGGTGCCGGCCATCGGTTGGGACCGAACCGTGTCACCGGTCCGCTCGACGAGCAGTTCGGGGCTCGCGCCGACGAGTCCGTCGACGCTGTAGACGAAACACCCTGCGAAGCGAGTGGCGAGCCGGTCGACGAGCAGTGACGGCGCCAACGGCAGCTCGGCGATGGCCGTCACCTCCCGGCACAGCACGATCTTCTCCGCGCGGCCCTCGCGGATCAGCCCGGTCGCCCGGGCCACACCGGCGCACCACTCCTCGGGCGACTCCACCGGCTCGACGCGGACCGGGCCCACACCCGACCCGGTCGGGGTGGCACGGCCCCCGGCAGCATCGGAGGAATCGCCGTCGAGCAGCGTCTCCCACGCAGCCCCGTCGGCGTCGACGCGGATCTGGTGCCGGGGGATGACGAGCTCCCAGGGGGCGGCACGGTCGAAGGGGCGGGCGCCGATCGCAACGACACGCTCGCCCAGCTCCGCGAGCACCCTGTCGGCTTCGGCGGGGGCGACCCGCAACCCGCCGCCGCGGCCCGCCACCCCCGCACGGTCACGCATGAACAGCCAGCCGTCGTCACCGGCGAATGCGGCGAGGTCGACGTCGGGGTCGATCGGCCGGGTGATCACCGGCGTCACCGGCGGGTGGCGGTGATCAACTGGGCGATCCCGCCGGTCAACTCGATCCGGCTGACCCGTTCGAACCCGGCGTCGGCGATCATGGCGAGCAGGTCGGCGGTTTCGGGAAGGTACGCGACCGACTCGGGCAGGTACCGGTAGGCCTCCGCGTCCGACAACAGCGCCCCGAGCCGGGGCACGATCCGACCGAAGTAGATCCCGTGGCCGAACCGCATCAACGGATTCGGTGGCGTCGCCACCTCGAGCAGCGCCACGCGTCCACCCGGCCGGATGACGCGGGCGGCCTCGGCGAACACCGGCGGCAGCGCAACGAAGTTGCGGAGCGCGAACCCCGAGGTCACCCCGTCGACCGACGCGTCGGCGAAGGGCAGCCCCAGCGCGTCCGCGTTGACCAGCGGTGCGCCGGTACGGGCCGCGGCGAGCATCCCGTGGGAGAAATCCACCCCGACGGGTCGGTATCCGGCGCGCACCAGGTCACGGCACAGGTCCCCGGTGCCACAGGCGACGTCGAGCACCCGGGACCCGCCGGTGAGGCCGAGGCGTTGGACGGTCCGGCGGCGCCACCCCACGTCGAGCCGGAAGGTCATCAGCCGGTTCATGAGGTCGTAGCGCGGGGCGATCGCATCGAACATCGTGCGTACCGCCTGCTCCTTGGCTGCACCGCGGGGAAGCTCGCTGCTCACGACCGTCAATGCTATGGGGTCACGGCCGTGACCCAGCAGGGCGGGCGACCCGGGCAGGCGCCGATCGGCGTCTCTATGCTGGGGCAATGCCCGGCCGCCCGCATCTGCGCATCGGCTCGATCCCGATCCACGTGGAGTGGCCGTTCTTCCTGATCGCGGCACTGCTGGGCGGCAACCTGATCCAGGCGTGGCCGGGAAACCGGCTGGTGTTCCTGTTGATCTGGATCGCGATCGTGTTCGTGTCGATCCTCGTGCACGAACTCGGCCACGCCGTCGCCTACCGAATGAACGCGCAACATCCCCAGATCACGATCACCGCGTTCTGGGGCCTGACCCACGGCCAGCGGGAACTGCCCAAGTGGCGGTCGGTGATGGTGAGCCTGTCCGGGGTGATCGCGGCGATCGTCGTGCTGGCGATCCCGGCCAGGCTGCTCTACGAGGGCAACGTGCTGTTCCCGGTGTATTCGAAGTGGAACTTCGTCGTCTACGAGGTCTGGTACATCAACCTGTGGTGGTCGGTGGCGAACCTGCTGCCCCTGCT
>JBDZVK010000415.1:0-2068 GCA_040255725.1 Actinomycetota bacterium | reverse complement strand
TACTACACGGGCAAGACCTACAAGATCGGTGAGACCCACGAGGGCGCCGCGGTCATGGACCACATGGCCCAGGAGCAGGAGCGGGGCATCACGATCACCTCGGCCGCCACGACCACGTTCTGGCGTGACCACCGCATCAACATCCTCGACACGCCCGGCCACGTCGACTTCACCGTCGAGGTGGAGCGCTCACTGCGGGTGCTCGACGGCGCGGTCGCGATCTTCGACGGTGTCGCCGGCGTGGAGCCCCAGACCGAGACGGTGTGGCGGCAGGCCGACAAGTACCACGTGCCCCGCATGTGTTTCATCAACAAGATGGACCGCATGGGCGCCGACTTCTTCGCCGCGGAGGAGTCGATCCGCAAGCGTCTCGACGCGACCACCGCGGTCCTGCAGCTCCCGATCGGTTCCGAAGGCGACTTCGCCGGCGTCGTCGACCTGGTCAACATGGAAGCGCTCGTCTGGCACGACGAGGAACTGGGTGCCAAGTTCGACCACACCGAGATCCCCGCCGAGCTCGCCGAGCAGGCCGCCGAGTACCACGCGGCGCTGATCGACGTGCTGAGCGAATACGACGAGAACCTGCTCGAGAAGTTCGTCGGTGAAGAGGAGATCACCCCCGACGACATCCGCGCCGCCATCCGCGAAGCCACCCTGCACCACGGCGTGGTACCGGTCATGCTCGGCTCGGCCTTCAAGAACAAGGGCGTCCAGCCGCTGCTCGACGCGGTGGTCGACTACCTGCCCTCGCCGACCGACATCCCTGCCATCGAGGGCACCGACCCGAAGAGCGGCGAAGAGATCGAACGACACCCCGACCCTGCCGAGCCCTTCTCGGCGCTGGCGTCCAAGATCGTCGCCGACCCGCACGGCAAGCTCACCTACTTCCGGGTCTACTCGGGCAAGCTCAACAAGGGCGACCAGGTGCTCAACACCCGAACGGGTGCCAAAGAGCGCGTCGGGCGGCTCCTGCTGATGCACGCGAACAACCGTGAAGACCTCGACTTCGTCGAAGCCGGTGACATCGTGGCCGGCATCGGCCTGAAGAACACCCGCACCGGGGACACCCTGGCCGACCCGGCGCACCCGATCGTGCTCGAGGAGCTCGAGTTCCCCGAGCCGGTGATCCAGCTCGCGGTGGAACCCAAGACCAAGAACGACCAGGACAAGCTCTCCAAGGCGCTGTACTCGCTGTCCGAGGAAGACCCGACGTTCCGGGTCCACACCGACGAGGAGACCGGCCAGACCGTGATCGCCGGGATGGGCGAGTTGCACCTCGAGGTCATCGTCGACCGCATGCTGCGCGAGTTCAACGTGGACGCGACCGTGGGCAAGCCCCAGGTCGCCTACCGCGAGACGATCACGCAGCCGGTCTCCAAGTTCGTCTACCGGCACGTCAAGCAGACCGGTGGTTCGGGTCAGTTCGCCCACGTGGTGATCGACATCGAGCCATCGGGCCCCGGCGGTGGCTACACCTTCGAGGACAAGATCACCGGGGGACGCATCCCCAAGGAGTACATCCCCTCGGTCGACCAGGGCATCCAGGCCGCCCTCACCTCCGGCGTGCTCGCCGGCTTCCCGATGGTCGACATCAAGGCGACCCTCACCGACGGGTCGTTCCACGACGTCGACTCATCCGAGATGGCGTTCAAGATCGCCGGGACGATGGCGTTCAAGGAAGCCGCCCGCAAGGCCAAGCCCGTCATCCTCGAGCCGATCATGGCCGTCGAGGTCGTCACCCCCGAGGAGTACATGGGTGACGTGATGGGTGACCTGAACTCGCGTCGCGGCCGTGTCGGCGGCATGGAACAGCGCGGCAACTCCCAGGTCGTCCGCGCCGAAGTGCCGTTGTCGGAGATGTTCGGATACGCTACCGACCTGCGCTCACGTACCCAGGGTCGGGCCGTCTACACGATGCAGTTCGACTCGTACCAGCAAGCCCCTCAGTCGGTCCAGGAAGAGATCGTCGCCCGCGTCCGCGGGGAATAGTTCCACCCACCACCCCGAAAGGTCGGAGAAGAGTAGTCATGGCGAAGGAAAAGTTCGAGCGCTCGAAGCCTCATTTGAA
>JBDZVK010000414.1:0-2071 GCA_040255725.1 Actinomycetota bacterium | reverse complement strand
GGTTCCGCGAAGTTGTTCGCGTCACTCGGGTTCGAGGCGTTGGCGACGACCAGTTCGGGGTTCGCCGCGTCGCGCGGGCGCTTCGACGGTCAGCTGAGTCGCGACGATTCGATCGCCCACGCCGGTGAACTGGTTGCCGCGGTGGACCTGCCGGTGTCGGCCGACCTGGAGAACGGCTTCGCCGACGATCCCGAAGGGGTGGCCGAGACGATCGCGCTCGCCGTCGACGCCGGGCTCGCCGGGGCGTCGGTCGAGGACTGGAACCGGCAGGGCGAGAAGTACCCGGTCGGGTTGGCCGCCGAGCGCGTCGCGGCCGCGGCCGAAGCCGCCCATTCCGGCCCGGTTCATCTGGTGGTGACCGCACGGGCCGACAACGGCTTCCACGGCGTCGACGACCTCGCCGACACCGTCGACCGTCTCCAACGCTTCCAGGAAGCCGGCGCGGACGTGTTGTACGCACCCGCACTGGCCGACCTCGACGCCGTCCGGACCGTCGTGGCCGAGGTCGACCGTCCGGTGAACGTCCTGGCGTTCGCGGGAATGCCCACCGTCGCCGACCTGGCCTCGGTCGGTGTCGCCCGGATCTCGGTCGGCGGCGCGTTCGCCTACACGGCGTACGGCGCGGCGGCCACGGCCGCGACCGAACTCCTCGAAGCGGGCACGTTCGGTTTCCGCGCCGGCGCCGCCGAGGGCCGCGCGGCGCTCCACCCGGCCCTCGGCGACTGAACCACCGCGCCCGCGGCGACCGCCCGGCGCCCCGGCCACTCCCGACGGCTCACCCGCCCGACGCCGTGGCCGAACCGTGGCTCTCACCGGCGGCGAACACCCGGGCGAGGGTCCAGTCGTCGTCGAACACCAGCAGGTCCGCGCGTCGACCGGAGGCGAGCGATCCACGATCGTCCAGGCCGATGACCCGGGCCGGATTGGTCGCCACGGCCCGGGCGACGACGACCGGGTCGATCCCCCACCGCCCCGCGTTGGCGATCGCCCGGTCCATCGTCAGCGTGCTGCCGGCCAGCACGCCGGTTCGTTCCAGACGCACCACGCCGTCGGCGACGGTCACCGGCTGACCACCGAGCGAGAACCGCCCGGGCGCGGCGCCGGCCGCGGCGACGGCATCGGTGCAGAAGGTCACGAGGTCGGGCCGCTTCGCCGCGGTGGCGACGCGGACGGTGTCGGGGTGCAGATGATGCCCGTCGACGATCAGCTCACACGTCACCCCGTCATCGGCGAGACACGCCCCGAACGCGCCGGGTTCCCGGTGGTGGAACGGCGCCATCGCGTTGCCCGCATGTGTGGCCAGCGTCGCCCCCCGGTCGATCGCCGTGTGGGCGACGTCGGCCGGGGCGTCGGTGTGCCCGACGGCGACGACCACGCCCGCGGCCCGCAGCCCGGGAATCGCCTCGACCACGCCGGGCCGTTCGGGCGCGACGGTGATCACGCGCAGCCAGCCACCGGCGGCGTCGACCAGCGCGTCGACCGCGGCGGGCGACGCGTCGATCATCGTCGCCGGGTCGATCGCGCCACAACGGACCGTCGACAGGAACGGTCCCTCCAGATGGATACCCGCGACGTGTGTGGCCACACCGGTCGACGGGTCGTCGAGCCACCCGGCGAGCCGCTCGAGTTGGGCGACCAGCACGTCGACCGGGGCGGACACGAGACTGATCAGCGACGTCGTCGTGCCGTGGGCGCGGTGGAACGCAAGCGCCGTGCGCACCTCGTCGAGGTCGCTGCCGGCGAGACTCGCGCCACCGCCCCCGTGGCAGTGCAGGTCGATGGCGCCGGGCACGACCCAGGCACCGTGCAGGTCAGCGGCTGCAGACCGCGACCCTTCGATCGAAGTGATCAGCCCGTCGTCGACGCGGACCAGCGCCTCGTCGACGACACCCTCTGCGGTGACGACGTGGTCGGCGGCGATGGTGACGCTCACCGCTCGGTGCTCACCCGCGACCGTGGCCGAGCACGGCGCGCAGCGACCCGGCCGACCAGCCGGCCTTGCGCCAGCCCGTGAGCGCCGCGCCGACCCAGCCGGCGTCGTCGCCGAACGTGGCGGCCCTGATGTCGGGCG
>JBDZVK010000066.1:0-10803 GCA_040255725.1 Actinomycetota bacterium | reverse complement strand
GCCGCGCGTGAGATCGTGCTCGTGCCCGCGGGCACGCTCCCGAAGACCTCGTCGGGCAAGCTGCAACGCTCGCTTTGCCGCAGCCGCTACCTCGCCGACGAGTACCCGTCGGCCCGGACGGCCGGCTGACCCGGGACGCCCGACGACGGCTCGCTCAGCCGGGCGCGCCCGACGAGCCGGGCGGCTGATCGCGCAGGAAGCGTTCGAGTTCCGCGGCCAGTTCGTCGCCCGAGGGCAGATCAGCCGGCGACGGGGTCGCGTCGGCCTGCAGCTCGAGCGCGTGGACCATCGCCGCGTGCTCCTCGTTGCCCTGCACCAACTCGTCGATTCGGGCACTGGTCGCACTGGCTTCGGCGGCCAGATCGCCCGTGTCGAGGCTGAGCCCGGTCAGCTCCGCGGTCGCTTCGATCAACGCGAGGCTCGCCGCCGGGTACGGCATCGCGGCGGTGTAGTGGGGCACCTGCGCCCAGGCGCCCACGGCCGGGATCCCGACGGAGTGGGCGTGCTGTTCGATCGCGGCCTGGACGCCCGCGGGGACCTCGAGGGAACCCCGCAGGAACCCGATCCGTGCGGCCAACTCGTCGGACGAGGCGGTGCACGAGAGCTGCACCGGACGCGTGTGGGGCACCGGTGCGGGGTAGGCGCCGAGCCCGACGACCATCCGCGCGCCGAGATCCAGGGCGAGGTCGACCACCGATTCGGTGAACGCATGCCACAGATGGTCGGGTTCGGCACCCACCAGCAACAGCATCCCGTTGCCCTTGGTGTCGGTGCCCGCACGGAGCTCGATACGGGGCCAGCGCAGGTCGTGGATCACCCCGTCCTCGAGCACCATCGTGGGACGGCGGGCCCGGTGGTCGAGAAGCTGGTCGGTGTCGAAACTCGCCACGAGCGAGGTGGCATGGCGGTCGAGGAGCGTCGCGGTCGCCCCGCCCGCTCCCATCCCGGCGTCGATCCAGCCGTCCAGACCCAGCACCAGCGGTGGGTCGTCGAGTCCCGGATCCTGCTCGAAGTCGTAGAGGCCGGTCATCGCCCCGCCCGGTCCGCCGCGGCGTCCGCAGCCCGGACGAGGTTCACGATCTGCGCGCCGAACAGTTCGGCGAGACCGGCGGCGTCGGCGTCACCCATCTGACCGTCCGCGTAGCGGGTGGCCACGCCGGCGAGGATGCAGGCGAGCTTCCAGTAGCCGAGCGCCACGTAGTAGTCGACCTCGTCGATCCGACGCCCCGAGGCCTCCGCGTAGCGTTCGGTGATCTGGCTGCGCGACGGAAAGCCCGGGACCACCGTGGGCGACTCGGGAAGCGCCGAGAAGCCGTCGCTGCGCTCCGACCAGTACACGTGCAGCAGGCCGATGTCGGCGAGCGGGTCGCCGAGGGTGCACAGCTCCCAGTCGAGCACTGCGGCGATCCGACCGTCGGGGGTGACGATGCAGTTGTCGAGGCGGTAGTCGCCGTGGACGATCGTCGACTCGTGCTGTTCGGGAACGTCCGCGCTGAGGCGGCGGTGCACGTCGTCGATACCGGTGACCTGGGTGTACGCGGAGCGTTCCCACTGGGCGTGCCAGCGCTTGAGTTGCCGTTCGACGTAGTGCTCGCGCCGTCCGAGGTCGCCGAGACCGACCTCGTCGGGGTCGACAGCGTGGATGGCCGCGAGGACGTCGACGAGATCCATGCCGGCCGTCCCCCGTGCCGGCTCGTCGAGCTTCTCGGCGGTCGCCCGGTCACGGAGGATCAGGCCGTCGACGTAGTCCATCACGAAGAACGGGGCGTCGTTGACCTCGACGTCGGTGCACAGGTCGACGGTCGGGGGGACGGGCACGGGCGTGTCGCGGAGCGCCGCGATGATGCGGTGCTCGCGTTCCATGTCGTGGGCGGTCGCCAGCACGTGGCCGATCGGCGGTCGGCGCAGGACCCAATGGCCCCCTGCCGCGTCGGTGACGTCGAATGTCAGGTTCGACCGTCCGCCGCTGATCAGCGAGAAGCGCAACGGTTCGCTCACCGGGACGCGTTCGCCGAGCCACCGGGTGATGGCGGGACCGTCGATTCCGGCTGGCGTGTTCGGCTCGTTCACGGCTCCAACGCTACCCAGACCGGCCAGGTCATCGACATCCGGCACGCCGAGCCGCGCGCCCGAGGGGCCGTCCGGTCACTCCGGAACGGTCGCCGGCCCGCCGTCCGGGCAGCGGTCGCCTCGAGCGGCGGCCCCGGCCCGTCACCGCCGGGGGCGGACCGCGGTGGTATCGACCGGGGCGGGCGGTAGCCTCTGGGATCGTGACGATCGACGTGACCGATGCGACCTTCGAGACCGAGGTCGTCGAGCGCTCCCGCACCACCCCGGTGGTCATCGATCTGTGGGCGCCGTGGTGCGGACCGTGTCGTCAGCTCGGTCCGATGCTGACCGACGCGGTCGACGCCACCGACGGTGATGTCGTCCTCGCCAAGGTCGACATCGATCAGAACCCGGCGGTCGCGAACGCCTTCAAGGTGCAGTCGATCCCGGCCGTCTTCGCCATGAAGGACGCCAAGGTGGTCGACGCGTTCCTCGGGGCGCGGCCCGCCGCGGAGGTGACCGCGTTCGTCCAGAAGCTGCGGCCGAGCGAGTCGGACCGTGAGTTGGCCGCGCTCCTCGCCCGCGGCGACGAGGCGTCCCTGCGACGCATCCTCGAGATCGCCCCCGACCACGTCGACGCGACCACCGCCCTCGCGGAGTTGCTGGTCGGCGACGGACGAGGCGACGAGGCACTGGGGTTGCTGGCCCGGGTGCCCGAGACCGCCGAGACGCGGCGCATCGCGGCGCTGGCCCGTGTCGGTGCCGACGACGAGGTCGACGATGACGTGAGCGCACGCCTGGGCGCCCTGTTGGACCGGGTCGCGCTGGACGACGCGGCCCGCCAGGAATATCTCGACGTGCTCGAGTTGTTGGGACCCGATGACCCGCGCACGAACCGCTTCCGCAAGGACCTCGCCGCCGCGTTGTTCTGAGCGGACGCCTGCCCGGACGCTCCTGAAGCGGATCACCTCCGCCCCGGCCCCGACGGCCACCCCACTTCCCCCCACCGATCATCCGGACCGACCCTCGACGGGTCATTCGCTTGCACTGGAGGTGGGTCGTGGACGCAGACCCCGAACGCGTGGACGACGATTTCGGCGACGCGGCGCCGCCGGAACGGCCGCTGCCACCGCCACCGACCATTTCCGAGCTGTTCGCGGTGTGTCGCGAGCGCTTCGCGCTGCGGCATCCCCGATTCGACGCCACCCGGGCGGTGCTCGCCGTGGCCGCACTGGTTGGGCTCGGCGGCCTGTGCTGGGTCCAGTTCGGATCGCACCGCACGCCGGTGACCACCGAACCGGTTCCCCTCGCGGCACCGTCGACCGTGGTGACGACCGCGGCGGCGGCGACGACGGCGACCACGACCCCGAGCGCCGTCGTCGTCGACGTCGCGGGCGCCGTGGTGCACCCGGGGCCGGTGCGGGTCGCCCGTGACGCCCGCGTCGACGATGCGATCGCCGCCGCAGGAGGACCGCGACCCGACGCCGACCTGGAACGGGTCGACCGGGCAGCCCGACTCACCGACGGCCAGCGCGTGTACGTGCCCCGGCGGGGCCAGACCGACATCCCCGACGTGGTCGGCGGTCCCGGTCCGGCGCCGGGCGGGACCTCCAGCGCGGGCGCGCCGGGCACCTCGGCGGCCGACGGCGCGGCCGTGTCCGGGCCGGTGAACCTGAACACGGCGGATCTCGCCGCACTCGACACGCTCCCCGGGGTCGGTCCCGCCACGGCGCAGGCGATCATCGATCACCGGACGAAGAACGGCCCGTTCCGCAGCGTCGACCAACTGCTCGAGGTCAAGGGCATCGGACCGGCGAAGCTGGCGGAACTGCGTGCACGTGTGACCGTGTGAGCAGCACCGTGACCGGCTCCGGTCCGGTCGATGGGGCGCCGACGTCGCCGACACGTCCGTGGGGAAGGGCGATGACCGACCGGAGTGCGGTCGGGCTGGCGCTGGGCGCGTGCGCGGGGGCATGGGTGGCCGCACCCGTCGGACTCGTGGTCGCCGTCGCGGTCGTGCTCGTCGCCTTCATCGCGCGACGGCCCTGGTTGTTGATCGTCGGCGTCGCGCTGGTCACCTCCGGGTCCGCCGCTCGGAGCACCGCCGGTCTCGCCATCGCCGACGGATCGTGGTCCGGTGTCGTCGAGGTGCTCCACGTCGCCACGACGATCGACGGTGACGTCCATGCCGAGGTGCGGGCGGGAAACCGACATCTGGACCTGGTCGCCCCTGACCGGGAGCGGGCGGCCGTCGCCAGGGCCGACCCCGGCGATCGACTGGCGGTGACCGGACGGGTCGCGCCCGTGGATCCGGCGACCTCCCGGGCGCGGGGATCCCACGTCGCCGGCCGGTTGTACCCGAGTCGTCTGGGCCCCGGAGGGCGCCCCCGGTTGCCCTGGCGGGTCGCGGGGGTCGTCCGACGGGGCGTCGCCTCGCTGGATCGGCCGCTCACCGCATCCCAACGCGCCCTCTTCGAGGGGTTCGTGCTGGGCGACGCCTCGGGGCAGACCCCGGTGCAGCGCGCCGATTTCCGTGCCTCGGGGCTGACCCATCTGCTCGTGGCGTCGGGAGAGAACATCGCGTTCGTGTTGCTGCTCGCGTCACCGCTGCTGCTGCGGACCGGTCTGCGGACCCGTTGGGCGCTGACGGTCACCCTTTGCGGGCTCTACGCGCTGGTCACCGGGCTCGAGCCGTCGGTGTTGCGGGCCGCGACGATGGCGGTCGTGGCCACGACCGCGGCGGGGCTCGGTCGGCCGGTGCGGTCGTGGCGGTCCCTCGCGTACGCGGTCACCGCGCTGGTGGTCGCCGATCCGTTTCTCGTCCACTCGACCGGGTTCGGCCTGTCGGTCGCGGCGTCGCTGGGGATCCTGGCTCTGGCCCGGCCGTTGGCCGACGCCGCGCCGGGCCCGCTGTGGCTTCGGGCGCCGCTGGCGGTGACGGTCGCCGCGCAGCTCGGTGTGGCGCCGCTGCTCCTCGGGTTTCCCGGTGGCATGCCCGTCGCCGCGGTGCCCGCCAACCTGCTGGCCGCGCTGCCCGCCGGACTGGTCATGGTGCTGGGGCTCCCTGCTCTGGTGGTGAGCGCGACCGGCCTGCCCGGCACGGGGCTCCTGCTGTGGGTGCCGAGGATGTTGCTCGGCTGGGTCGACGCCGTCGCCCGGGCGACGGCAGCGCTCGACCTGGGCTATCTCGGCAGCGCGGCGGTGGTGACCGCCTCCGCCGGAGTGGGTCTCGTGGTCGCCGTGGGACGCGACCGCCTCGCGTGGCTCCGACGTGCCGGCTTCGTGCTCGCCGCGGCGGCGCTGTGCGCGCCCGTGTTCTGGGGGGCCTCGCTCCGGGCCGACACCCACGACGGATCGGGTCCGGTGGTCCTGCGCCGGGACGGAACGGTCGTGGTCGTGCTGACCGGTGAGGTCGCACCCGAACCACTGCTCGCCGGACTGTCGGTCTCCCGGGTACGACGGGTCGACGTGATGGTGGTTCCCCACGGTGACGCAGCCGACAGGGCCATGGTCCGCACCATCGGGCACCGCTATCGCATCGGTCGGATCCTCACCCGTCGGCGGCTCCCGGGCGTGGCCGTCGCCCAGACCGTTCTCACCGATGGCGAGCGGACGCGCGTCGGCGGAGCGGTCGTCGAGGTCGTCGCGACCGAGCCGGTGCTCAGCGTGCACCTCGCCCGCGGCGGCGGTCGGTGAGACCGGGACCCGGCCCCGCTCGGCGGGGCGGTAACGTCGGCATGGTGCAGGTCCGGATCGGCACCACCGCTTTCGACACCCGACGACGACCGCTCGTGCTCGCGCTGGTCGACGCTGCGGAGCGTGCGGGTGGCGGGGTCGTCACCGCCGCGAAGGAAGCCGCCGGCCACGGCGCCGACCTCGTCGCGATCGACGCGACCCTGGTCACCGAGGGTCTCCCTGGCGAACTTGCGGGAGTGGGTGTGGGTTGCGTCGGGGTCGCCCGGACCAGCGCGGAGGTCGCCACGTCGCTGGCCCGGGGCGTCGCCGCGGTCTACTGGCAGGGACCGGGCCCGGCACCCCGCCGGGACGCCGCCGGGCCGGATCGGGTCTGGCTCATCGCCGGGGCGACCGGAGCCCGGAACCCGGACCCCGCCACGGCGCCACCGGACGCGGCGGTGGTGGGCATCGACGACCTCGCGGCACTCGAGCAGCTGCCGCCGGGGGTCGTCGGCCTCGTCGATCTGTCGACCGTCACCGACCGGGCCGCGACGGCCGCACTGGTCACCGTCGCGCTCTCGGCAGGGGCGTCCGGGTTCGTCACGACCCTGCCGTCCGCGGTGCGTCGCGCCGCTCACGTGATCCGCGCCGTGGAACACGCCGAATGAGCACGGCGGCCCCGATCCATCTGGTCCGTGGGAGCGACCCGGTCCTGGTCGCCGACGCCGTCATCGCGCTCGTCGACGAGTTGCTCGGAGCGGCCGACCGCAGCCTCGCCCTCGACGAGTTCACCGGCGACTCCTACGACCTGGGAGCCGTCGTCGACGCCGCGTCGACGCCGCCGATGTTCGCCGACCTCCGGGTCGTCGTGGCCCGCGGCGCGGGCCGTTTCTCGAAGGGCGACGACGTGGCGCCGCTCGTCACGTACCTCCGAGAGCCTCTCGCGACATCGGTGATCGTGCTGGTGTGGGAGCTCGCGCCCGACCAGCAGCGCCTCGCGGCGGTTCCCAAGAAGCTGTCGGCGGCCATCGACGCCGCCGGCGGGAAGGTCGTCGCGACCGAACCGGGCACGTCGCGGGGTGCGCGCGACTCGTGGTGGTCGGAGCTCTTCGACGGCGCGCCGGTCACGTTGACCCGCGAGGCGCAGGCGCTCATCCGCGAACGGAGCGGTGAGGATCTGTCCACGGCTCCCGCGTTGCTGCGCACGCTCGAGAGCGCGTTCGGACCGGACGTGCGGCTCGACGCGGCCGCCGTGGAGCCCTTTCTGGGCCAGGCCGGCGGCGTGCCCCCGTGGGAACTCACCGACGCGATCGACCGGGGCGATCCGGCCGGTGCGCTCGATGCGTTGCACCGGATGCTGGGCGCCGGTGGGCGTCACCCGCTGCAGATCATGGCGACGCTCACGTCGAACTACCTCCGGATCGCGCGCCTGTCGGGCGCCGAGGTCGCCGGTGAGCGCGACGCGGCGGCACTGCTCGGAATGAAGGGATCGACGTTTCCGGCGAAGAAGGCCCTGGCTGCGTCCCGGGCGCTCGGCGGTGACGGGGCGCGGCGGGCCGTGGCGCTGTGCGCCGAGGCGGACCTGACGCTGCGCGGCGGGGGAGTCGCGTGGCCGGGTGAACTCGTCCTCGAGGTCCTGGTCGCCCGGCTGTGTCGGCTCGAAAAGAGCCGATCGGGCGCGCGCCGGGGCGCCGGGGTCAGCTCGCGGCGTTGACCTTGCGCATCAGTCGAGACTTGCGACGTGCGGCCTCGTTGCGGTGGATGACGCCCTTCGCGGCGGCCGAATCGATCCGCTTCACCGCCAGCCGCAGCGCCTCGTCTGCCGTGTCGACACCCTCGTCCGCGGCGGCCAACGCCTGCTTGGTGCGCGTCCGCATCTCCGACCGGACGGCCTTGTTGCGCTCGCGCGCCTTCTCGTTCTGTCGGTTGCGCTTGATCTGCGACTTGATGTTCGCCACTTCTGGTCCTCGTCGACGACGGCCGAATACAGCGGTCCCACGTTAGCGGGGCGGCCCGGATGCGGTACAACCGGCCCGCACCCGCCGACCTCGACCGCCACGGCCCCGGAGCGCCTTCGGACCGGGCGACGGTCGGTCGGTACGCTGGCAGGTCCACGCCGCGCCGCAGACCACTGCGGGCGACGACTGCGTGGACGCTGCCATGACCGACCTCGACCGCTACCGCTGCATCAGCGTCATCGCGCACATCGACCACGGCAAGACCACGCTGTCGGATCGGATCCTGCAGGTGTGCGGGGCCGTCGACCCACGGGCGATGCGCGACCAGTACCTCGACACGATGGACCTCGAACGTGAACGGGGCATCACCATCAAGTTGCAGAGCGTGCGACTGGACTACGCGGATCACGTGATCAACCTCATCGACACGCCGGGCCACGTCGACTTCGGCTACGAGGTGTCACGGTCGCTGGCGGCATGCGAAGGGGTGATCCTGCTGGTCGACGCCTCCCAGGGGATCGAGGCCCAGACCCTCGCCAACTGCTACCTGGCACTCGAGAACGACCTCGAGATCGTGCCGTGCCTGAACAAGATCGACCTGCCCGCCGCCGAACCCGATCGGGTCGCCGAGGAGATCTCGGGCCTGCTCGGGCTCGACCCGGCCTCGGTGTTGCGCATCTCGGCCAAGACCGGCGAAGGGGTGCCCGACCTGCTCGACGCGGTCATCGACCGCGTCCCCGCACCCACCGGCGACGCCGACGCCCCGCTGCAGGCGTTGATCTTCGACTCGCATTTCGACGCGTACCGCGGGGTCGTGTCGTCGGTGCGGGTGATGAACGGCCGGCTCGCCACCGGCACACGCCTGTGGTTCATGCAGGCCGGTACCACCCACGAAGCCGAGGAGGTCGGCGTCCGTTCACCGCTTCCCGTTCCCGTCGACGAACTCGGCCCGGGCGAGACCGGGTACCTCATCGCCGGCGTGAAGGACGTCGGCGAGGCCCGCTCGGGGGAGACCGTCACGACCGCGGCCCGACCGGCGGCCGAGGCCCTGGAAGGGTACGCCCACCCCAAGCCGATGGTGTTCTGCGGGATCTATCCGATCGACGGTGACGAGTTCGCCGCGCTGCGGGAAGCGCTCGACAAGCTGCAGTTGAACGACTCGTCGTTCACCTACGAACCCGAGACCTCGGGGGCACTCGGGTTCGGGTTCCGCTGCGGTTTCCTGGGCCTGTTGCACATGGAGATCGTGCGCGAGCGGCTCGAGCGCGAGTTCGATCTGTCGTTGATCGCCACGGCGCCGTCAGTGCAGTACCTGGTCACCACGACCGCGGGTGAGACCCTCGCCATCGACAACCCGTCGGAGCTGCCGCCGATGAGCGAGGTCGAGTCGATCGCGGAGCCGTGGTTGCAGGCGACGATCCTGACCCCGTCGGACTACACGGGCACGATCATGGAGCTCTGCCAGGCGCGGCGTGGCGAGTTGGGGAACATCGAGTACCTTTCGCCCGAACGCCTGGAGATCTCCTACCGGCTGCCGCTCGCCGAGGTCGTCACCGACTTCTTCGACCAGCTCAAGAGCCGGAGCCAGGGCTATGCGAGCTTCGACTACGAAGCCGCCGGCGACGTGGTGGGCAACCTGGTCAAGGTGGACGTGCTGTTGAACTCTCAGCCCGTCGACGCGTTCTCGATGATCGTGCATCGTGACAAGGCCGAGGCCTACGGACGGCGCATGACCGAGAAGCTCAGGGAACTCATCCCCCGGCAGCTCTTCGACGTTCCGATCCAGGCCGCGATCGGTGGGCGGATCATCTCCCGACAGACCGTGAAGGCCAAACGCAAGGACGTGATCGCCAAGTGCTACGGCGGTGACATCACCCGCAAGCGGAAGCTGCTGGAGCGCCAGAAACAGGGCAAGAAGCGGATGAAGAGCATCGGGCGGGTCGAGGTGCCCCAGGAGGCGTTCGTCTCCGCGCTCGAGCTGGAGGACTGAGAGGACGCGCCAGATGGCGCATCCGACCGATGAGCACCCCGGCGTGTTCGCCGGGCGCAGCGCGGCGCACGACGACCGTGAGCCGAACCCGCGGGTGACCGGTCCCCGCGGGCCCTGGGCGCGGTCACGCTCGCATCGCACAACGGTTGGCACTCGGTATCATCGAGTGCCAGGTTCCGACGCGGTCGACGCGCCGGTCACCCCGTCTGTCTTCTCCAGGCCTCTCTCCACGAGGAATGCCGCATGCTCGATGAGCGAAAGTCGACGATTCTGCGGGCCGTGGTCTCCGAGTACATCCACACCGCGCAGCCGGTCGGATCGTCGCGCGTGAGCCGGACCCCTGGCATCGACGTGTCGTCTGCGACCGTCCGCAACGACATGGCCCAACTCGAGGCCGACGGTTACCTGTACCAGCCCCACACCAGCGCCGGACGCGTCCCGACCGACAAGGGCTACCGGGCGTTCGTCGACGAGCTCACCGGACCACGGATCCGGCTCGGGCAGCACGAGGCCGCCCGCGTGCGCGAATTCTTCGACACCACCCACGGCGAGATCGAGCACATGCTCACCGCCACCACCCACCTGCTGGCGGGGCTCACCCACCAGGCCGCCGTCGTCGTCGCGCCCGCGACGGCGCCCGCACCGGTCCGGTCGGTGCAGCTCGTCGAACTCGCCCCGAGGACGGTGCTGGTCGTCGTCGTGCTCGCCAACGGCAACATCGACAAGCGCACGATCGAACTCACCGCGGACGTCTCCGAAGAGGTGCTCGCGCGTGCCACCACGGCGATCGCCGAGCATCTTCACGGCCGGCCCGTGACCGACATCGCCGAGGTCGCGCCCACCGGCGACCGGGCCGTCGACCGGGTGCTCCGCGCCTGCGCCGCGTCGGAGACCGCGGCGGTGCCCGAACCCGAGCAGGTCTACGTCGGTGGCACCGCCCAGATGGCCGGGTCCTTCGAAGCGATCGACACGGTGCGCCAGGTGCTCACCATCCTCGAACAGCAGCTCGTCGTGGTGTCGTTGTTGCGCGACGTGCTGGACCGGGGACTCCAGGTCGCGATCGGCACCGAGACCGGCATGGAGCCGCTCGCCGACTGCTCGGTCGTCGTGGCACCCTATGAGATCGACGGT
>JBDZVK010000413.1:0-2081 GCA_040255725.1 Actinomycetota bacterium | reverse complement strand
TGACCACAACGATCGACCGACGCAAGTTTCTCACCTACACGGGTGCGGCCGGTGCTGCGACCGGCGCGGCGTGGGTGGCGCCGACCGTGCTGGGCGCTTCGACCGCATTCGCCGCGGGGAGCTGTGAGAAGGGGGATGAGATACGGTGGACAGATTATCTTGACGGCGCGTATGAAGTTGGTACGGTCGGCCAGACCTTCCCGCTGACCCCGACGCGCTATATGGGGCCCGGTGAGCCTGACTATAAGGTCAACATGAGCGTCACGCCTGTGGGGAGTGTATCTTCCCGTCACGCGTCGGTACGTATAGCCAACTTCTCGAACGTCACCGCGGTCTACTTGCTCGAAATGACAGGCGTTGCCGATTCTGAAGCAGAAAGCGGACTGGCGGACTGGGGGTGGGACATCACCTTCAGCTGGCCGCCGGGCCGCCATGCTTATCGGCTGAGCTTGAGCATTGGCGACATCGACGAAAACAACCCTGATGATCCAGGCTACGAGTCGCAGAGTCCGGAATTCAAGGACTACGTCTTCGTGAACAACGCTCCCGATAGCGTCGGGCGCGACCCAGATAGAGTCTCTGGCAATGGCACGGGGACTCCCTGGACCGGGATCGCAGGCCCTCAGAACGACCAGGGAAGTACTGGCCAAGTCACTGTCAACTACAACGTTGGCCACGAGCTGAGTTCCCTCACTATTAGCTACCGAGGCGACCCGAAGTTGGCAGGAGCGACCCAGAACATCGGGATCACGAATTTGACCTGGTGTCTGTAACAGCTTTCTGCACCCATACCCCATGCAGCGACCTGAGTCGATGGCGGCTTGACCATCGACGGAGCGACTTGCGACAAGTATGCGATGAAGTGGTCTGCCGTCCGTGCGACTGACTGCGCGGTTGCGCGGCCTCACGAAAGCGGAGCGCAAGCGAAAGTCGGGTGAACCACCCCCGTGTGTGGGGTGCCCTGGCAAGCGTGTTGATCAGCTCGAACGGGTCGACATCGGAGAAGTCGACCCGTCGACACCCGATTCCATGGCTGGCCCGAACAATGGAGCCCAGGCGGCCATCACTGGTGATCAGCTCGTGGTGCTCGACCCGTCGAGCGGTCACCGGGTGCTGTTGAACGCGTCTGCGGCATTGGTCTTCACGGCATTCGACACGGATCGACGCATCGGCGACGTGGTCGAACAACTCGCCGACGAAACCGGCATGCCGGCGGATGACCTCACCCCGGACGTGCTCGACACGGTCGATCGCCTGATCGCTCGAGGGCTGCTCACCCGGGAAGACGTCGCCGCGATTCCACAGAGGCAGGACCCGGTGCCCGCGGGCACGGCCGGTGACGATGCCGAGGACCCGACGGTCGGACGCGTCTGGGCGTTCGACAGCGGCATCCGAGCAGCGGCCGGGATGCCGGTGGTCGTGCGCATCGAATCGGCTGAACTCGCCGCGGACATCGAAGCCGCGCTGGGCGCGTTGCCACCGGTCGCCACACCAACGCACGAAGACGATGTCACGCGCGTCGAGGTCATCGACGGCGCTGCCGACATGGCGGCAAAGTCGCCTGACGGGCCGACGGCACAGATCGTGGTCGACGGTGAGGTGCGCAGCAACCGGGTGCCGCGCCACAACGCCGCCGCCTATCTGTTCGACCAACTCGACGCCGTGCTCGCCGACGACGCCCCGGGGCTGCGCTTCCACGCCGGGGCGGTCGAACGCGACGGTGACGTGGTGGTCGTTCTGGGACAGAGCGGGCATGGCAAGTCGACCCTCACCGCGGCGCTCGTGCAGGCCGGCTGGGGCTATCTGAGCGACGAACTCGTCGCCGTCGACGCCGCCACGTTCGACGTGGCCCCCTACGCTCGGCCACTGGACCTGAACCAGCATTCGCTCGACCAGTTGGGCCTCGATGGCGCGGACATCGTCACCGGATCGCGCAAGGACAAGGTGTTCCCCGGACGACTCGGGCGGGTGTCGGCCGGAGGGCGGGTCGCTGCGATCATCGTGTTGACGGGAGAGTCACCCGGAGACGGCCAGCTCGTGACCGAACTCCCCGCGGCCGAGGCGGTCATGGCGATGCTCGC
>JBDZVK010000065.1:3436-10963 GCA_040255725.1 Actinomycetota bacterium | reverse complement strand
CCGTCACGCTCGACCGGCCCTACCGCCTGAGCCCCCACGTCGCGCTGCGCCCCGAGCCCTTCGGCGCGCTCGCCTACAACTACGACAACCGACGGCTGGTGTTCCTGCGCTCGCCCGACATGGTGCGGGTCGTCGAAGCCCTCGGCGACGCGCCCGACGCGGCGGCCGCACTCGCCACCTGCGGCATCGCAGAATCCCGACACCCGTCGTTCCTGGCGGCGCTCGAGAACCTCGCCGAAGCCGGGGTGATCGAGGCCGGTACCGCGGCATCCGGGTGGAGCGAAACCGCCGTGACCGAAGGAGACACCGATGCTGATCGATGAGCTGGAGGCCGGGCTCGACGCCCCGATCTGTCTGACCTGGGAGTTGACGTATGCCTGCAATCTGGCGTGCGTGCACTGTCTGTCGTCGTCGGGGCGACGCGACCCCGACGAGCTGACCACCGCCGAGGCCAAGGCGCTCATCGACGAGTGGGCCGCCATGGGCGTGTTCTACGTGAACATCGGTGGCGGCGAGCCCACGATCCGGCGCGACTTCTTCGAACTGGTCGAGTACGCGATCGACCACGGCGTCGGCGTGAAGTTCTCGACGAACGGGTCACGCATCGACGCCACCATGGCCCGCCGCCTCGCCGCGATGGACTACCTCGACGTCCAGATCTCGATCGACGGCGCGACCGCGGAGGTCAACGACGCGGTGCGCGGCCCGGGCAGCTTCGCGATGGCGACTGCGGCGATGGAGCACCTCGCCGCGGCCGACTTCGGCCCGTTCAAGATCTCGATCGTGATGACCCGCCACAACGTCGACCAGCTCGACGACTTCGCCGCGATGGCCGACCGTTACGGCGCCCAGTTGCGGGTCACGCGGCTGCGGCCATCGGGGCGGGGCGCGGCGTCGTGGCACGAGCTGCACCCCACCAACGCCCAGCAGCGCACCATCTACCACTGGTTGCAGGCCCACCCCGACACGCTCACCGGCGACTCGTTCTTCCATCTGAACGCGCTCGGCGAATCACTACCGGGGTTGTCGATGTGCGGCGCCGGCCGCGTCGTGTGCCTCGTCGACCCCGTCGGCGACGTGTACGCGTGCCCCTTCGTGATGCACGACGAGTTCAAGGGCGGCTCGGTCCGCGACCCGGGGGGTTTTGCGAACGTGTGGCGCAACTCGGCCACCTTCAACGCCTACCGCGACCCGCACCAGGCGACCGGAGCGTGCGCCACCTGCGAGATGTACGACGCCTGCCGGGGCGGCTGCATGGCCACCAAGTTCTTCACCGGACTGCCGCTGGACGGCCCCGACCCTGAATGCGTGAACGGCCACGGCGAGGTCGCGCTGATCCAGGCCACGCGGCGTGGGGCGAGCCGTCCCGAGGTCGGCCCGGGTCACTCCAAGCCGGTGCAGGTCGCCCTCGGTTCCAAGCCGGAGGTCGTCGCCGCGACGCGGTGACGACCACGACGTCGATGCAGCAGCGGTGAAACTCACCGACCCGATCGCTCTCGGCGGTCTCCGGGCGCCCAACCGGCTCGTGTTCGGCCCACACGAGACGAACCTCGCGCGGGGCCGGGCCATCTCGGACCGCCACGTCGCCTACTACGCGCGCCGTGCCGCGGGTGGCGCCGGCCTGATCGTCACCGAGGAAGCGTCGGTGCACCCCTCGGACTGGCCCTACGAGCGCGCCCCGCTCGCCGCCGACTGCGGCCCCGGGTGGCGGGCCGTCGCCGACGCCGTGCGCGCTGCGGGCACCGGCACCCTCGTGGTCGCCGCGCTCGGCCACGCCGGTGGGCAGGGCTCGAGCGCGTACCACCAGCAGCCGCTGCTCGCCCCCTCGCGGGTGCCCGAGGTGAATAGCCGCGAGGTCCCCAAGTGGGCCGAAGACGACGACATCACCGCGGTGATCGACGGGTTCGCCACCGCGGCCGGGACCGCCGCGGCGAGCGGACTCGACGGGGTCGAGGTGAACGCCGGCCAGTACTCGCTGGTGCGGCAGTTCCTGTCGGGCCTGACCAACCTGCGCGACGACACCTGGGGCACCGACAAGCTCGCCTTCGCCCGGGCGGTGCTCGAAGCCGCCCGCCACGGCCTCGACACGTCGACGCCGGGTTCACCGATGCCGGACGCGCCGGCGAAGCTGCTCGGTCTGCGCCTGTGCGGTGACGAACTCGCGCCCTGGGCGGGGCTCACCCCCGACACCGCCGCCGAGGTCGCCGTGGCGCTCGCGCCGCTGGTCGACTACCTCGTGGTGGTGCGCGGCTCGATCTTCACCACCAACGCCACCCGACCCGACTTCCACGAGGCACCCGGCTTCAACCGTGACCTCTGCGCCGCCATCCGTCGGACGCTGCGCGATGCGGGGATCGCCACTCCGGTGGTGCTCCAGGGGTCGATCGTCGACACGGCCATGGCCGACGACGCCCTCGGCGACGGCACTGCGGATCTGGTGGAGATGACCCGCGCCCAGATCGCCGACGCGGCCCTCGGCGCCAAGGTCGCCGCCGGGCGCGCGGACGAGGTCCGCCCGTGCGTGCGCTGCAACCAGCTCTGTCAGGTGCGCGACGCCCGCAACCCGATCGTGTCGTGCATCGGTGACCCTTCGTCGGGACACGAGACCGACGACCCCGCGCCGGTCGCCGATGACCAGCACGAGCCGGTCGCCGGTGACGCCGGACCGGTGCTCGTCGTCGGCGGCGGCCCCGCCGGCCTGGAAGCCGCCCGGGTCGCCGCGTTGCGCGGTCACCGGGTGCGCCTGGTCGAGGCCGCGCCGACGTGCGCGACACGCCTCCGGTTCCCGGTGCAGGCATCGGGCAACCCGGCGCTCGGGGACCTGGCCGACTGGCTGGTGCGCGCCTGCACCCGCCTCGGGGTGACACTCACGACCGGCCACGCCGCGACCGCCGATGAGCTCGTCGCCGCGGCCGAAGGGGGGGAAGCGGTCATCGTCGCGACCGGTTCGATCGACGGCATCGCTCCGTACAAGGTCACCAAGGGCGGCGACGCGATGATCGTCTCCGCAGCAGACCTGTGCGCGTACTGGGCCGAGGGCACCACCGGCGGCGCACCGGCGTTTCCCGACGAGCCCGACCGCACGGGCGGGAACGACACGCCCACCCCCGGCCACGGCGACGACGCGGCCGTCGACGTCGACCCCGACGTGCTGGTGGTGCTCGACCCGATCGGCGGACCGATCGGCGTCGCCGTCGCCGAGGCGCTCGCCCGCCGACCGGGCGTCGAGGTGCACCTGGTCACCCAGGACCACCTCGCCGGCAACGAACTCGCCCGCACCGGCGACCTCGCCCCGGCGAACGGCAGGCTGCAACAGGCCGGAGTGGTCATCGAACGCCGCACGCTGGTGCGCCGGGTCGGCAAACCCGACAAGGCAGGCCGGGTCGCCGTCACCCTCGAGGACCGCTTCACCGGCGAGACCCGCACCCTGCGCGCGGACCGCGTCGTCGACGCCGGGTTCCGGCTTCCCGACGACGAACTCTGGACCGAGGCCCGTGGCGTCGGCGCGCGTGTCGGCGACGCCGTCGCGCCCCGGACCGTGCACGAGGCCGTGCTGGAGGCCCGCCGCGCCGTGGCGTCGCTCGCCGTGACGAACCCGGCGGTGAGCCGGTGAGCACCACGTTGCTGTACACGCCGCTCGAGATCGGGCCGGTCACCGTCGCCAACCGGATCGTGTTCTCCGCGCACCTCACCAACTACGCGCATCACGGCAAACCCAGTGAACAGCACGCCGCCTACTACGCCGAACGGGCCCGGGGCGGCACCGGGCTCATCATCACCGAAGAACACTCCACCCACCCGACCGACTGGCCGTACGAGAAGCTGATCCACGGGTTCCACGCCGACGTGCTGCCCGGCTACCGGCGGATCACCGAGGCCGTGCACGCACACGGCACGCCGATCTTCGCCCAGATCAACCACAACGGTGGCCAGGCCTCGTCGATGTACTCGCGCCGTCCGGTCTGGGCACCCTCCCCGGTCGCCGACCCGCTGTTCAGAGAGGTGCCCAAGGCCATCGACCACGCCGAGATCGCCGAGGTGATCGCCGGCTACGCCGAGGTGGCGGAACGCTGCGCCGAAGGTGGCTTCGACGGCATCGAGCTGCAGTGCTCACATTCGTCGATCGTGCGGGGGTTCCTTTCGCCGGTCACCAACAAGCGCACCGACGACTACGGGGGTTCGCTGGCCAACCGTGCCCGCTTGCTGCTGGAACTCGTCGACGCGGTGCGGGCCGCGATCGGACCGGGCCTGGCGCTCGGCGTGCGGATCTGCGGCGACGAACTCATCGAGGGGGGCACCACCATCGACGACGCGATTCGTATAGCCCAGATGGTCGAGGCCACCGGCAAGGTCGACTACCTGAACACCTCGATCGGGGTGGCCACGGCGTCGCTGTTCATGATCGAAGCCTCGATGCACGTCCCGCCGGGCTACGCCGCGTTCATCCCTTCGGCACTGCGCAAGGCCACGAACCTGCCCGTGGTCGGGGTGGGGCGCATCAAGGACCCGCTCCAGGCCGAACGGGCATTGCAGGAAGGGCACTGCGACCTGGTCGGGGTCGTGCGCGGGCAGATCGCGGACGCGAACTTCGCCGCGAAATCCCGGAGCGAAAACGTCGAAGACGTCCGGCTGTGTCTGTCGTGCAACCAGGAGTGCGTCGGGCGGATGGGCCTGAACCGCTGGCTGGGATGCATCGAGAACCCGCGCACCGGCAAGGAGTCGACGTCGATCGGCCTGAAGCGTCACCCCGACGCGCGCCTCCGGGTGCTCGTCGCCGGCGCCGGCCCGGCCGGGCTCCAGGCGGCCCTCGCCGCGGCGCGCAACGGGCACACCGTCACCGTGTTCGAAGCCGGTGACCACCCCGGCGGCACGGTGCGGCTCGCCGCGTCGGTACCCAACCGCGCCGAACTGGGTGACCTCGTACGCAACCAGCTCAGCGAGGCCACCCGCAACGGCGTCGACATTCGCTACGGTGCCCGCGTGACCCACCTCGACGTCACCCGCTACGCCGCCGACCGGGTCGTCGTCGCCACCGGCGCCCGGGCCGCCCGGCCCTGGTGGGCGCCGGGCGACGCGGAGCGGATCGTCGACGTGACCGCCGTGCTCGACGGTTCGGTTGCGCCCACCGGGACGGTCGTGGTCATCGACGAGATCGGCTTCCATCACGCCACCTCGGTGGCCGAGTTGCTCGCCGACCGGGGCTGCGACGTCGAGGTGATCACCCCGGGCATGGTCGTCGGCCAGGATCTCGGCATCACCCTCGACCTGGAGCAGTGGTGGATCCGCGCGTCGGCCAAGGGGATCACCCAGTCGATCGAACTGGTCGCCCAGGGCTTCGAGATGCCCGACGAGGGCGAGACCACCGCCGGCACGCTGCAGTTGCTGCATCACCCGACCGGCGAGATGCACACCCGCACCCCGGACTGGGTGGTGCTCGCCGTGCCGGCCGAACCCGCCGACGAGCTGTTCCACGAGCTGCGCGGCGCCGGGGTGCCGGTGCGGCGCGCCGGCGACTGTGTGGCCCCGCGCCGGGCGCACGCCGCGGTCGTCGAAGGCGAACGCGTCGGCGCCGCGATCGGCGGAGACGAGACGTGGTGAGCCCGATGATCGACGCGGTGACCGTGATCGTGCCGGTGCGCGACGGCGAACCCGCCGTGGGAGCGGTCGACGCGCTCGGTATGGCGCTGGAGTCGACCGCCGCGATCGAGGCGGTGCGGGTCGTGCTGATCGGCCACGCCCCGGCCACCGCGGCGACGACACTGGGCGACGCCGGCTTCGCTGACGTGGCGATGGTGCTCGCCGAGGCGGGCGGGTTCGCCCCCGGCGCCTGGGCGCACGCGTTGGCGACCACGCCGACGGTCGCCGACGCCGACATGGTGCTGCTGCCCGCATCTGCGGATGGACGCGACCTCGCACCCCGGCTGGCCGCGCACCTGCAATGCCCGTTGCTGGCCGGCGTGCTCGGCATCGACGCCCACCGGGCACTCCTGCCGCGGGCGTCGGGGCGGGCACTGGGCGAGGCGCCGATCATGCTGCCGGCCGTCGTCACCTGCCAGACCGGGATGGGGGCCGCGCCGCGGGAGACGTCGGGCGAGCCCGTGGCCGCGGAGGCGCTCGCGGCCTTCTCCCTCGACGGCGCGTCGGGCACCTCCGCAGCGATCGGACCGGACGCGACCGTGCTCGGTGTGGACGAGGCCGACGCGGCGACGATGGACCTGTCCGAAGCGCCGTTCATCGTCGGTGTCGGGGCCGGACTCGGATCGCCCGAAGCGGTCGCCGCTCTCGCCGACGTCGCCGATGCGCTCGACGCCTCGGTCGGCGCGACCCGGGTCGTCACCGACGAAGGCTGGGTGAGCCACGACCGGCAGATCGGCACCACCGGCGTGGTCGTCGACCCGAGCACCTACGTGGCCTTCGGGATCTCGGGCGCGGTGCAGCACACCAGCGGCCTGGGGTCGCCCGACCACGTCATCTCGGTGAACCTCGACCCGCACTGTCCGATGATGCAGGTGTCGGACCTCGCGATCGTCGCCGACGCCCCGGCCGTCGTCGCCGAATTGCGACGCCGGCTCACCGACACCGGTACCGGCGCGCCCACCGGCGCCGGCGAGGAGGCCTCGTGACCGACGCCGACCCGAGCGTGGCACACGACTTCGACGTCATCGTCGTCGGTGCCGGACCGGCCGGCTCGGCTGCCGCGCTGACCGCGGCGCGTGCCGGCGCCCGGGTCGCCCTGCTGGAGCGGGGGCCGTTCCCCGGGTCGAAGAACATGTTCGGCGGTGTCGTCTACGGCCGCATCCTCGACTCGCTCATCCCGCGCTGGTACGACGAGATGCCGGTGCAGCGCTGGATCACCCGGCGCGGCACGATGATGCTCGACGGCGACCGTTCCTTCACCGTCGACTTCCGCGCCGAGGCCTGGGGGAGCGCCCCCTACAACGGCGCCACGGTGTACCGCGCGGACTTCGACGCCTGGCTCGCCGGCCACGCCACCGCCGCCGGGGCGACCCTGGTGTGCGACACCGTGGTCACCGGGCTGCTCACCGAGGGCGACCGGATCGTCGGCGTGCGCACCGATCGCGCGGATGGTGACCTACGCGCCCCGATGGTGGTCGCGTGCGACGGGGTGAACACCTTCCTCGCGAAGGAGGCGGGCATCGCGGGGGACACCTCACCGGGCCACTACACCCTCGGCGTGAAAGAGACCCTGCGGCTGCCCCGCGACGTGCTCGAAGACCGGTTCGCGGTGCGGGGCACCGACGGCGTCGACATCGAGGTGGTCGGCTCCACCGGCGAGATTCCCGGCGGCGCGTTCATCTACACCAACCTCGACACGGTGGCGGTCGGGGTCGTGCTCCGGCTGCCCGAACTCGCCGAGTCGGGCCGCCGGGGGGAGGACGTCATCGCCGAGTTCAAGGCGCACCCATCGGTCGCCCCCCTGGTGGAGGGCGGCGAGATCGTCGAGTACTCCGCGCACCTCATCCCCGAGGGCGGGCGCGACGCCATGGGCGAGTTGGGCACCGACGG
>JBDZVK010000065.1:0-3336 GCA_040255725.1 Actinomycetota bacterium | reverse complement strand
TCCGGGACCTCGCCCGGGACGGCCGCGAGATCTGGAGGTCGTTCGGATGACCGACGATGCCCACACCGAATACCCGCCGGTGAGCTTCACCGACCGGATGGACACGGTCGAGTTCCGCGTGGGCGAGCGGCCCCACATCGTCGTCGACGGTGACAGCTGCCAGGGGTGCACCACCCAGGCGTGCGTGACCGCGTGCCCGGCGAACCTGTTCGTTCCCCGCGCAGACGGCGGCATCGTGTTCAACTACGAACAGTGCTTCGAGTGCGGCACCTGTTACATGGTGTGCAACACCGAAGGCGCCATCTCCTGGACGTACCCCGACGGCGGGCACGGCGTGGTGTTCCGCAAGGCATGAGCGGCGAGGCGACGCGCGAGGAGTCGGGCGGCGAGGCCGCCGGCCGGGTGGCCGTCGCCGTGGTGCTGGCACCCGCGGTCGGGCGGGTCACCGTCGAGCCGTTGACGGGCGCGGTCGACGTCGACGAGCGCGGGGCGACCATGAGCGCCGCCGACGCCGCCGCGCTCGAGGTGGCGTTGCGCCTCGGTGAGACCTGGGATGCGCCGGTCACCGCGCTCAGCGCCGGCGGCGCACTCGCCGAGTCGGTGCTGCGCGACGCGCTGATGGTCGGGGTGGCCCGAGCGATCCGCGTCGACGGTGCGGACGACGCTGCTCCCGCACCGGTGGCGGCCGCGCTCGCCGGCGCCATCGACGGCCTGCTCGACGCCGACGCCGACGCCAACGCCGATGCCCGCACGGGCACGGGCCCCGACGCCCGGCCCGACGTCGGCACCCGGGTGTTCGTCGTGGCCGGCGTGCATGGATCCGACCTGGCGACCGCCGCGGTGCCCGCGTACCTGGCCCACCATCTCGGCGCCGCCCAGGCGCTCGGTCTGATCGCCGTCGAGCCGGCCGGGACGGGAAGCTGTGAAGTGGTGCGCCGCCTCGACCGGGGGGCGCGGGAACGCCTCGCGGTCCGCGCCCCGGCGGTGATCTCGGTGGAAGGCTCGGTCGCCACGCTGCGCCGGGCCGGTCTGCGTGCGGTCCTCGCCGATGACCCCTCGGCGATCGAACTCGTTTTGCCGCCGCTCGGTCTGCCGGGCCCCGGCCTCGACCTGGTGCCGCGGCCCTGGCGTCCTCCGACCAGGGTCGTCGCCGGTCCTGAAGGCACGACCGCGCTGGAACGGATCCGCGACCTCACGGGTGTCGCCGGACCGGCCCGGGTGGCGCGGACCATCGAGGCCGATCCGGCCGAGGCCGCAGACGCGATCCTCTCTCAACTCGGCGAGTGGGGGTACGGCCCACGGGCCGGCTCGGAGTGAACGAGCCGCTGCACCTCAGTGCGGCCTCCTGGCCCGACCTCGACAGGGTCGCCGCGACGAGCGTCCTGTTGGTGCCGGTCGGTTCCACCGAACAACACGGCCCGCACCTGCCTTTCGACACCGACACCCGCATTGCGACCGCGTTGGCGGACCGGGCGGCACAGCGACTGGGCGATCGTGTCGTCGTCGCGCCGGCCGTGGCGTTCGGTTCGAGCGGGGAACACGCGGATTTTGCGGGCACGATCTCGGTCGGGACCGACGTGTTGACGAGCGTGCTCGTCGAGATCGGACGCTCGGCCGACGCGTTCGCCGCCGTGGTGTTCGTGAACGGCCATGGTGGCAATGCCGAGGCGCTCGATGCTGCGGTCGGCCTGCTACGTGCCGAGTCGCGGACCGTGTCGGCATGGTCATGGTCGCTGCCCCGTGCCGACGCCCACGCGGGCCGCGCCGAGACGTCACTGCTGCTCGCCATCGACCCGACGGTCGTGCGTTCCGACGTCGCCGAGGCGGGCCGGACCGAACCGATCGCCGAACTCCTCGCTGACCTGCGCGCCCACGGCGTCCGCGCGGCCAGCCCCAACGGCGTCCTCGGCGATCCGACCGGCGCGTCCGTCTCGGAGGGGTGCCGGTCGCTCACCCGGCTCGTCGACGGCCTCGCGGACGCCATCGACCGCATTGCGTCGGGCTGAGCCCGGCCTTCCGGCCGGGTCGGCGTCGAGGAGGTCCGCGAGGTGCGCGGTGACAGGCGCGCATCCGGCCCCTCCCGTGCGCAGGGTGGTGCGACGCGGAACAGGCGGGTCGCGGCAGCGTTTCCCTGTCGGCGGCAATGCGGCGTGACGGTCGATGCGGCCGGCCAGGCTCTGGCGACGGGTCCCGACGCCACGGGTCGGTGACGTCGATGCCGAACGTGTCCACCGAAGGGAGGCGGCGCTCGCCGGACCGCGACCCGGCGGCCCGCGGGGATGCGGGGGCCGACTAGGTTCGATGCGAACCACAGGTCTCGGGAGTAGATCGTGATGAACGCTGGACGGATCATTCCGGTTTTGCTCGTCGCTCTGGCACTGTCGACGGGGTGTGGCGCCGACGTCGGTGAAGACGGGTTGCCGGCGCACTGCGACCAAAAGGTCGCCATGGCGATCGATGGCGATGTCCCGCCCGACGCCCAACCCGTGTCGTTCGAGGACGCGGTACGAGGTCGGCTCGGCCAGGAGCTACCGCGACTGCGGGTCGCGTTCCCGTCGACCGACGCGCACGAGCGCTCGGAAGGAGCCGACCGGGTGCATCTGCTGTACGTCACCAACACCGCGGACGGTCGGCAGGCGTCGCTGAAGAACGACAACGGCATTCAGATGCTGAAGGTCGAGGCGAGCGACCGCAGCGGCACCTGGTTCGTGGACTCGGTCGAGACGTGCAGCTCGATGAAGAAGAAGTTCGGACGCCACTGACGCATGGGAGGTGACCTTCTGGGCGGTCGGGTGAAATGTGCAGGGAATTGCCGCTGAGAGCGGCAGATCGCTGCAAATTTCGGAAGTGGCAGCACGCGGCGGCGGATCGCTCCAGATTTCAGCGGGTCGGGGGCGGCGCGGGGATGCGGCCGGCGGACAGGTCGGGGACGAGGGGAGCGATCGTGCGTTCGATGACACACCCCGCCCAGACCCCGGCGCCGTAGGCGACGTCGTCGGCGGTGCACAACACCAGCCAGGTGAGCGGGTCGATGCCACTCGACGGTCGCCACTCCAGCAGCGGTGGGATCACGAACGCGGCGACGATGCTGCGGCGCAGCGCCTTCGGACCGAGCACGGCGGCCGGCACAGCGACCGGCCACCAGACCCGGCGGACGGCGTTCGCCAGCAGGCCCCCCGCAGCGACGTTGCCGACGCCGGCGAGCCGGACCGCGAGCCGGGCGGGGTGCTCGAGGCCCGCCAGCTTGCGGGTCAGCAACGCGGTCGAGGCCCCGGCGATCGCCGCACCCACCAGCGGCCGCCCGGCCGCGACCCCGGCCCACGCCGCGGCGCTCCA
>JBDZVK010000412.1:0-2099 GCA_040255725.1 Actinomycetota bacterium | reverse complement strand
CCGCCGGAACGGAACTGATCGAACAGCGGCCCCGCCCACGCCAGTACGGTCAGCGCGACACACACCGCCACGATCCGACGGTCACGCCGCACCCGTCGGGGCCATTCGGTCGGATGCCGGGACCGCAGGCGCAGACGACCGCGGACCCCCAGCACGATCGCGTAGCTGCACGCCACCGGCACCACCACGATGAACTTGGGATGGGCCAGCACCAGGTAGTTGGCCACGATCGTCAGCACCGCCAACGCCGCCGCGTCGCCGTCGGCCACCGACCACACCGCGACCAGGAGGGTGAACATCGGCACGATGCCCATCGCCACGGGCGTCGGTTCGATCAACAGCTGCGACCCGAGCGACCACAGCAACGACGCGAGCACCGCCGCGGCGAACATCGCGGCCCGTTCGCCGACCCGGCGCCGCACCAGCCACAGCGCCGCCACCGCTGCGGACGTGTTGATCGCCGCCATGCCCAGGAGCAACCCCCAGGTGACCCCGAGCAGCCGCACCGGCACGGCCAGCAGGTAGAACGGCAACGCGCCGAGGTACGAGTACTGCGCCGTGGACCCGAACGAGGTCTGCGCCGCGAGGCCGACGAGCGGCGGATGTGCCGAGAACACGTCGCGGATCCGCACCGCGCTGATCGCCGCGTCGAGGGTCGGTTGCCATCCCGAGAGGCCGCTGCGGACGGCCGAGACCAGGATCGGCGAGACCGCGACGGCGACGACCCCGCGGAAGACCCAACGCAGCGTCGAGGTCCGCCTGACCCTGCGCGCCGACGGGCCGGCATCCGCCGTGGCTGTCACGCCGACCACCCTAGGCAGCCGCGCCGGTGCCCCCGGCGCGGACCGTACACTGCGCCGGTGCGTCGCCTCCTCACCACTCTCGTCACGGTCGTCGTCGTGCTCGCCGGCTGTTCGTCGCCGGGAGGCGCCGGCGCCGGATCGGCTTCGAGCACCACGGTCGCCCACGTGGCGGCCCAGCGCACGACCTCTTCGTCGGCGCCACTGATCACCACCGCGACGACGCTGCCCGCCGCGTTCAGAGGCAGTGTCGACGCGTTCTACGACGCGCCCGATCCGCTCCCTCACGCCCAGCCCGGCACGCTCATCCGCTACCAGGTGGTCGGCGAGACGGCCACCGAGCGCACGTGGCGGATCATGTACCACTCGATCGACGCCGCCGGTCGCGACCAGCCCGTCACGGGAATGGTGAGCTTTCCGACCCGACCCGCGCCCTCCGGGGGCTGGCCGGTCGTCTCGAGCGCGCCGGGCACCGTCGGGCTCGCCTCGGCGTGTGCGCTGTCGCGTCACGACGACCGTCCCGACGCCTTCGGGGTCGAGGGGGTCGCCGTGCGCACCGACTACATCGGCATGGTGAACGGCCAGGTCCAGCGGTACCTGTCGGGCGTGTCCGAGGCGCACAGCGTGATCGACGCGGTCCGGGCCGTGCGCAACATCCCGGCCGCCCACGCGGGCACCCACTGGGTCGCCTTCGGACACTCCCAGGGGGGCCACGCCGCGCTGTTCACCAATCAGCTCGCGGCATCGTACGCCCCCGAGCTCGACCTGGAGGGCACCGTCGTCGGCGCGCCGGCGTCGCAGCTCACCGAGCTGCACGGCCCCGACGACCGCATCATCCCGCACATGGTCGAACTGCTCGGCCTGTTCGGGATCGCCGCCGACCATCCCGGCACCGACCCCGAGTCGTACCTCACCCCTGAGGCCCGCAAACACGTCGACGTGCTCGAGCACGGGTGCATGCCCGAGATCATCGCCACGTTCGCGGGCATGGCCGACCACGGGCTGTTCGCCAAGGATCCGATCACCACCGAGCCGGCGGCCTCGCTCGTGCGCGAGAACGACCCGGGCAAGGTGAAGGCGCCGAGTCCGATCCTGATGTTCGAGGGAACCGAGGACCGCTATGTCGTGCCCGCCCGGGCCGAGGCCGCGCGGGCCCGTCTGTGCCGTGTGGGACAGGTGACCCAGTACCTGCTGTTGCCCGGCGCGAACCACGGCACCGAGATCGGTCAGGCCCGCGGTGAGATCTCGTCGTGGATCGCGGACCGTCTCGCCGGGAAACCCGCGCCGGACAACTGCCCG
>JBDZVK010000064.1:0-10963 GCA_040255725.1 Actinomycetota bacterium | reverse complement strand
CGCCATCGCGGTGCCCTTCGTCCCCTTCGACGAGGACCAGGGGCTCATCTGCATGGAAGCGGCCAGCCAGGGAACCCCCGTGGTGACCTGTGCCGATTCGGGCGGTCCCGCCGAGTTCGTCGTCGACGGGGTCACCGGGTTGATCGCGGAACCCACCGCCGCCCACCTCGCCCGCGCGATCGCGCGGGTCGTCGCCGACCCGATCTGGGCACGCCGCATGGGACAGGCCGCGCACCGCCGCGCCGCGGCACGCACCTGGCCCGACGCCGCCCGGATCCTGTTGGGGCTGCCGCCCGGGCGACGCACCGTCGGTGCGGCCGCGGCCGGCCGCGCGACCGACCGACGCACCGCATCGCCCCCGCGCCGGCGTCCCCGCGCGGTGGTCTTGTCGACCTACGGCATCGACGCGCCGGCGCATGGAGGAGAACTCCGGGTCCATCACCTGTGCCGTGCGCTGGCCGAGGTCATGGACGTCGACGTGCTCGCCCTCGACGCCACGCCCGGGGCGCGGAGGTCGACGACGCACGTCGCACCCGGGCTCACCAGCACGATCGTGCCCCGGGGGCCGGGCAGGGCCCGCGCCCAGGACGATCTCGGAAGTCTGCTCGGCCAGTCGGTCACCGACGTGTACGCCGGCGTCGACGTGCACCACACCCCCGACTATCTCGACCTGCTCCAGCACCGGGCTGCCGATGCCGACCTGGTGATCCTCGAGCACCCGTTCCTGCATCCCGCGCTCGCCGAGGCCGGGATCGACCTGCCGGTGCTCGTCGACACCCACAACGTCGAGTTCGACCTGCGGGTCGCCAGCCTCGAAGGCGTCGACGCCGCAACGCCCGTCCTCGAGCTGCTCTTCCGCGTCGAGCGCGACGCGCTCCGGGCAGCCGATGCGGTCAGCGCGTGCTCCGCGGTCGATGCCGATCGGCTGGCCGAGCTCTACGGGATCGACCGGTCGAGCATCACCGTGGTCCCGAACGGATCGGTCGTGCCCCGGACCTTCCGCGACCTCGCGGCGCGTCGGCGGGCCCACGACCGTTGGTTCGACCGGTTGCGTTGGACCTGGGGCGCACACGGTACCTCGGAACTCGTCGTGTTCTTCGGCTCGTGGCATCCCCCGAACGTCGATGCCGCGGAGTACCTCGTCGAACTCGCCACGAACCGCGACGACCTGTACGTCGTGTCCGCGGGGCACCACGGCGCGGTGTTCGGTGACCGGCGTCTGCCCCGCAACATCGTGTTCCCCGGCGTCGTCACCGCGACCGCCAAGGCGACCCTGCTGGCCTGCGCGTCGGTGGCCCTCAACCCGATGCGGATCGGCTCGGGCACGAACCTGAAGCTGATCGAGTTCCTGGGCCACGGCGTCCCGACGGTGACGACGCCGTTCGGCGCCAGGGGACTCGGGCTCACCGACGAACGCGAGGCCCTGGTCGTCGGGATCGACGGGTTCGAGCAAGCGATCGACCGGGCGCTGAACGACCCGGCGGCGACGGCGGAGCGCAGCCGCGCGGGCTGGGAACTCGCGCGGCGCCACGACTGGCATGCGATCGGCGTCGACTACCGGGCCCTGGTCGGCCGGGTGCTGGGAACGCCTCTCGTCGCGTGACGACGAATGGTCCACGAGGCATCGACCGGTCCGTACCCACCGCATCGGCAGACCACGGTCGGTCCGGGGCACGCAGGTAGGATCGGCCCGATGCCGAGCACGCCGTCCGACAACGACATCCTCGACGAGTTGGCCCGGCGCGTCGACCAGCGGATCCCACCGCATCCGGACGTCGACGACCAGGTGTTCGGCCATCTCCGGCTCATGCTCGACGAAGCCGCCCAGCACGCCCACATGGGCACGGAACTCCCCGAGCTCACCCGGGCCCGGCCGCTGAAGAAGGCACTCGTCGACGGGCTGCGACCGGTCACCTCCTACCAACGGATCTTCAACGCGCGCGTGCTCGAGGTGCTCGAGACGCTCACGACCCTTGCCCAGCGCGCGGCCGTCGAAGCCGCGGCCCGCCCCCCGGTCGAACCGCAGCTCGACCGGATGCACGCGGCGGTCGCGACGATCGACGTCGGCATCGACGAACTGAGCGAGCGGGTCCGGACCCTCGACGCCCGCCTCGCCGATGACGAGCGGGCCGCGGCCGGTACCGGGTCGGTCGACCCCCTCGACCGCGGCGACGGACTCCAGACCCTGCTCGACCGGGTGCAGATGCTCGAGGCGGCCGTCGCCCGACTGCGGGACGCCCGCGCCGACGGCGACGGAGAGGCGGGTTGAACCACCGTCGATGATCAAGATCGCCCTGCTCAAACCCGATCACGGCCCCGTCGGCGGCTTCGAACGCGTCGTGGGCCGCGTCGAGGAGATCCTGACCGGTGCCGGCTACGGCGTCACCCGACACACGGTGACCCTGACCGACACCGACGAGGTCGCCCGTCGCCACGACCTCGAGGCCCGCGTGCTCGACACGCAACGGGAGTTCCTCACGTACCTGCACGGCCGCGACCGTTTCGACGGCATCTCGACGGGTGCCTACGACCTGGTGATCTCGACGTCGCCGCCGTCGTATGTGCACCGACACCGGGCCCACCTCGCACTGTTCTTCCACCACCACCGCGTCTTCTACGACCTCGAGGAGCCCTATGTCGACGCCGGGTTCGCCGCCGACCCCGCCGCGCACGCCCACGCCGCGCGGCTGGTGCGCGGACTCGACTTCGACCGACTGGCCGCGGTCACCACGTTCCTGTGCCCGTCGAACACGGTGGCGCAACGGCTGGAACGCTTCAACCAGCGGCGCGAGACCCGGCCGTTCCACGCCGGCATCGGGGTCGCCTCGAGTTCCGCCGAGCAACCCCTCGGCGACGCCGGGGCGGTGTGCGTGACCCGCCACGAATTCCCCAAGCGGGCCGAACTGGTCGTCGCCGCCGCCCACCTCGTCGACCCGGCGATCCCCGTCACCTGCACCGGCACGGGCGGACGACTCGCCTTCACCCGCGACCTCGACCTTCGTCTGGCGACCGGCGTGCTCGACGTCGACGACCTCGACGCGCACACGCTTTGGTGCAACACCGGAGCGGCCCCGGCCGCTCCGACTCCCGGCCGGGGCCGGGTCGACTTCGTCGGCCACGTCGACGACCGTCGCCTCGATGGGCTCTACGCCTCGAGTCGGTGTGTCGTCGCGCCCGCCTTCGACGAGGACTACGGCCTCACGGCGATCGAGGCGATGCAGCACGGACGACCGGTCATCGTGTGCGCCGATGGCGGCGGCCTCGCCGAACTCGTCGACGACGGCGAGACCGGACTCGTCGTGGAGCCCGACCCGACCGCCATCGCCGCGGCCGTGACGCGACTCCACGACGACGCCGAGCTCGCCGTCCGACTCGGCCGCAACGCGCGTGCCCGGGCGGCCGAGTCGACCTGGTCCCACGCCGCGGAGCAACTCCTCACCGCAGTGGAGGCGACCCTGGACGCGGCCGCGTGAAGTCGACCAGCTCCCAGCGACCGGTCCGCCTCGTCATCGACGGCAAGCCACTCGTCGCCCCGCATTTCAGCGGGGTGGGCAACTACACGATGCACCTGCTCAAGGCGCTCGACGCCCGGATCGCGGCACGTGACGACCTCGACGCGGTCCTCGCCGTCCCCTTCGGCACCGTGTCGATCGCCCGGGGCTACGGCTTCGACCGGATCCGCCCGCTGCGCATCCCCGCCACCTTCGCCCAGGTCCAACGCCTGCAGCAGGCCGACCGCCTGCCGCCGATGGACCTCGTGCTCGGGCGCGGCGTGTACTTCTTCCCCGATTTCAGCCGTTGGCCGCTCGCGCGGTCACGCTGCATCACGGCCGTCCACGACCTGTGCTTCGAAGCCGTTCCCGACATGGTCGACGAAGCGAACGGCGCCTATCTGCGCGGCGCCGTACGCCGGTCGGCGACCACGTCGGACCTGGTCACCGCGCTCACCCACGGGATGCGAACCGAGATCGTCGAGTTCTACGGACTCGACGACGACCGGGTCCGGGTCGTGTCGTGTGCCGCCGACGAGAAGCGCTTCTACCGACGCTCGGCCACCGAGATCGCCCAGGTGAAACACCGCCTGGGCATCTTCGGCGACTACCTGGTCGCGGTCGGCAACCTGGAACCCCGCAAGAACCAGGCGCGGCTCATCCGGGCGTTCACCGCGCTCGACCGGTCGGTTTCGGACCGCTTCACGCTCGTCGTCGCCGGTGCCGGTGCCTGGCGCGACACCGAGACCCGCGAGGCCGCCGAGGCCGCGATCGACGCCGGGCACAAGGTCAGGCTGCTCATCGGCGAGGTGCTCGCCCGCGACCTGCCGGCGCTCTACAGCGGCGCGACCGCGTCGGTCTACGTGAGTTGGTACGAGGGGTTCGGCATGCCACCGATCGAATCGATGGCCACCGGCACACCCGTGATCGCGTCGAACCGTTCGGTCCTGCCCGAGGTGACCGGTGACGCCGCGCTCCTGGTCGATCCCGGCGACGAGACCGCGATCGCCGATGCGTTGACCCGCGTGGGCACCGATGCGGCCCTGCGCGCCGAGCTGACGGCGAAGGGCTACGAGAACATCACCCGCTACCGATGGGAGACCGCTGCCGATGCGTTGGCCGATTGTGTGCACGAGCTGGCGAACCGGTGAGTGACCCGGTGCGCACGAATCGTCCGGCCGACCCCGCCCCGACGGCCCGTACGGCGGCGAAGCGGATCGGCTTCGACCTGCGCGCGTTCCAGATCGGGCATCAGTTCCGCGGCATCGGCGCCGTCGCGAAGGCGATCATCACCGAACTCGATCACCGCATCGGCGCCGAGGTCGATTTCGTCGGTTTCGCCGATCCGGTGACCACCGAGATCACCGCGCTGTTCGACGAGCTCGTCGCCCCGGCCCGTGACCACCCCGTCGTCGAGGTCGCCGGCGGCACCAGCTCCAGGATCGGCAAGGTCCGCAACGTCTGCGACCCGGTGTTCGAAGCCGCGGTCACCGACTCCGCCGACGTGCTCGTCCAGTTCGACCATCTGCTCGGGGTACCCGCGGCGGTGCCCTCGGTCGTCGTGGTGTTCGACCAGATTCCGCTGCTGCTGGGAGACCGGTACCCGATCTCGTACAAACCCACCTACGCCGGCGCCCGCCGCGCCGGCATCAACCGGCTCACCGCCGCGAACAAGGCGGCCGCCAGATGGCGTCACGAGCGCCAGCTCGCCGCCGCGCTCGAACGCGCCGAATCGATCGTCGTCATCTCCGAACACACCCGGGAGACCACCCTCGACTTCGCCCGGGCACGTGGCATCGAGGGCGTCGCCGACAGGATCGCGGTCGCCCACCTCGGCCTCGACACCGAGACGCCCGACGCGGCCGCGACGCCCGACCTGATGGAGAGGGACCTGATCGAGGGCTACGGACTCGAGACCACCCCGTTCGTCTTCTTCATGGGCGGCACCGACGACCGGCGCCGCATCCAGGACCTCGTCGCCGCGTACAATCGCCTCCGCGCCCGCGGCCACGACCTCAAGCTCGTGCTCGCGGGATACGACTTCGCGAGCGTCGAGCGGGTCATCTCACCGGCGACCCGTGCAGAGATCGTCTCGTCGTCGTACGCGGACGACATCCACCTGCTCGGCTACGTCGGCGATGCGATGCGTCACTGGCTGTACCACCACGCCGCGGCCTACGTGTTCCCCTCGGTCGCCGAGGGATTCGGGATGCCGGTCCTGGAGGCGAACAGCCTCGGCTGCCCCGTCGTCGCGTACGCGAACCCGGCCGTCGCGGAGGTCGCGGGCCCCAACACCGTCCTGGTCGAACCCCACTGGAGCGAACTCGCCGGCGCGATCGTCGAGGTCCTCGCCCGTGACCCCGCCGAACGGTCCGAACTGGCCGAGAAGGGACGGGAATGGGCGGCCGGTTTCGACTGGCAGGCGATGGGCGCCGCCATGACCACCGCGGTGGAACGGGCCGCGGGGATCACCCCGGAGCGCTGACGCGCCGGTACAGCTCCGCGATCGCCCCGGCGGTGCGGTCCCACGAATAACGCGCCGCACGGGCGCGGCCCAGCTCGACCAGCTCGGCGCGACGGGCCTCGTCGGTGAGCACGCGCCGCAGCGCCTCGGCGAGCGCATCGACGCCGGCGTCCCGGTCGGCTTCGAGCAGGGCGGCGTCGACGTAGTCGGCCGCGTCACCGAGCACCTCGGGCAACGACCCGGCGTTCGTGCACACGACCGGCACGCCGATGTCCATCGCCTCGAGCGGGGGCAGCCCGAACCCTTCGTAGCGGGACGGGTACGCCAGGACCGCTGCGCCCCGCAGCAGCGCCACCCGGGCCGATTCGTCGACATGGCCGAGGCGGACGATGCGCGTGGTGTGCCGGGCGTCCGCGATGGCCGCGGTGACCTCGTCGGCCCCCCAACCGTCCTGGCCGGCGATCACCAACCCGACGTCGCGGTCACCTCCGGCGACACGGTCGAAGGCCGCGACCAGTGCGGTCAGGTCCTTGCGGGGCTCCACCGTGCCCAATGCGAGCACGTAACGGTCGAAGCCCGCCAGGCGCCGACCGACGCCCGCGGCGGTCCCGGGCACCTCGGGCCCCGGCGGGGTGACCCCGTAGGGCACGGCGACGACACGGCCCGGATCGACGGCGAAGTGCTCGATCACCTCGTCGCGGACGAACTCGGTCGGCGTCTGCACCCAGGCGCCCCTCGCCACGGCAGCGGCGACGAGCGCCGGATACCCCCGGGTGTCGAGGTTCGCGAGCTCCGGGAAGCGCAACGGGGTGAGGTCGTGAACGGTCACGATGCGGGCGGCGCGACGACTCGGCGGGACGACGTAATTGGGGCCGTGGACCACGTCGAGCGGACCGGTCCAGGTCTCGATGCGGGGACGGTCGAGAAGCGACCAGGCCAGTCGCAACGGTCGGGCCGCCATGGGGCGCCGGACCACGCGGGCACCCGGCGGCGCGACCGCCGCCAGGGCGTTGCGTCCCCGCCACGACACGACGAAGGCGTGCACCTCGAGTCCCGGATCGTCGGCGATCCGGCCCAGCACCTCGGAGGCGAACCGGCCGACGCCGGTCCGGACCCCCAGACAGGCCGTGGCGTCGAATCCCACCCGGAGGGGTCGTGCCGGGGAGTCGGACCGTCGCGCAGCCTCCGCGGCCACGCCGGTCACCGAAGCGACGACAGATAGGAGAAGCCCTCCGGGCTCTTCGCGAGGCCGGCCTGGACGTCGCTCACCCGACGGGTCGACTGGAACACCAGGCTCCAGTGCGCGGCGCCGGCGGGGTCGGCGGCCCGCCCGAGCACCCGACGGTAGGTCCCGTCGACCAGACGCGTGCGGTATTCGCCGCTGTCGAGGATCGCCCGGGCCACGGCGGTGCGCGACGTCGACCCGTCACCCAGGACGGCCATCCAGTGGTTGAATCCGGTCGGATCGACGTTGCGACCGAGGAAGTCCTGGTACAGGTTCGTCACGAACGTCGCGTCGTCACTCTTGGACCGCGACTGGTAGTACTCCGCGGACCCGGCGAACGAGGCGATCACGCGGTCGTTGCGTCCGTCGCGCGCCAGTGCCGCGCTCCACATGTCCTGCCCGCCCGGGTCGGGCGCGCGGTGCAGGATCAGCACGTAGTCCCGTGCGACCTCGTAGCGGGAGTACTCCATCGACCCGAGCAGGTGCGTGACCGCGGTCGAGGTGGACGCGCCGCTCGCGAACGAGGTGAGCCAGATCGTCTTCTCGCCCACCGTCGCGGGGCGACCCACGAACACCCGGTACAGGCTGTCGACGTACGCGGCCTCCGGTCCGTCGAGCGGGAGCGACGGCACCGTCGTCGTCGGTGCCGTGGTCGGTGGCGGGGCGGTCGACCCGAACCACGAGGTGAACAGGCTGAAGAAGGCCTGGTTCGCTGACAGGTGCGGGGTGTAGGTGTACAGCGACGCGGTGGCCCCATTGCTCATGAAGACCGCCTGGCCGTCGATCGTCGCCCAACCGTCCTCGTATCTCGACGGCGCACCGGCCCTGGCCTGACGCCACCCCGGCGTGTTGAACCCGTAGTTCGTGGTGGACTCGAAGCCCTTCCAGTACAGGTTCCCCTCGGCGCGTTGACGGTTGAACTGCAACTGCCAGGATCCCCGGTTCACCTGGGCCGCGAAGCCCGCCCAGCTCTGAAACATCACACAGGTCCCGGTGATCCCGAGCGCGGGGTAGTCGTAACGCGCGCCGCCGTCGGGACAGCCGTAGCCCATCGCCGACCAGTACCGCCACGACGCGCACCCCGCGCCGCCGGTCACCAGGCTCTGCTCCTTCTCGAGCGTGACCAACAGCACCTGGGGGTTCGTGCCCCACAACCGGGCCGCGGCCTCGATCACCTTCGCCGCCGGCACGGTCCCGCCGTAGGTCGAGTACCCGGTCGGCAGCGGCGCCCGGTAGTTGCGGAGACACGAGTTGGGGTACCGGTTCAGGAACTGCTGGATCTGGGTCGCGTCCATCGTCGTCGACGCGTCGAACAGCGCATTCGAGATGATCTTGTTCCTGTCGAACGCCGCCGTCGCCGCCCGCGCCCTGTCGGCACGCAGACCGGCCCCGGCGACGACTCCGGCGACGAGCAGCGCGGCAACGGCGAGCACCGCCGCCCTTCGACGCGACATGTCAGGCCACCACGTCCAGACCGATCGCCTCGTCGACCGATTGCCGGCCGGCCGCGTTCTCGGCGACGATGCGGACGTCCCAGTGCCCCGGTGTGAGGCCGATGTCGCCCGGCGACCAGTCCCACGCGGTCGTGCCGGACGAATCGACCTGCTGCGCGGCGAGCGACTTCGTCGTGCCGTCCCTGGTGAACTCGATCACACAGGTCGCTCCCGGACTCGTGCGACACACCGAGCGGGCGCCGGCGGGAAGCCCGCCGTCGCCGCTGACCGACAGGCGGTGACTGGAGAGGAACGCGCCGGTGGGAACGTCGGGCAACGGCCCCGACGGTGCCGACGACGGCGAACTCGTGTCGTCCGCCGGCGCCGACGAGGACGGGCCCGCGGTCGAGGCGGTCACATCGGAGGTGGTCGGCGAACCGGCGGCGATCGACGTCGACGTGGTCACGACCGCCGAGCCGGTCGTGAGCGACGGCTCGGACTTCGCACCGTCCGAGCCGCACCCGCTCACCGCCAGGCTCAACGCGAGGGCGGACGCGGCCGCTACCACGATGGTGCGCCGGGCACCGAGAAACGACACGCGTGTGATTCTGACACACCCCGATGCCCCGGACAACCCTTTCGACCCGCGAACGGACGCGCCGCCGCGTCAGCCGGAGTCGGGATGATGGGTGATCCCGACCTCGAAATGCACCCGACCCACCGTCCGGCCCGGGTTCATCACCTGGATCCGGTGTTCGCCTTCGATGTGGTCGTACTCCTCGGCCGCATCGTGGCTGTGGATCCCGACCGTCACGTCGTAGTCACCGTCGAGCAGCGGGATCCGCTCGAGTTCGAACACCAACTCGCCGGCGCCGGAGACCCGGTCGACCCGCTGGTGGACCACGTCGGTGTTCGCGCCGAAGACCAGCCGTCCGTCCTGGTCGGTGAGGTCGAAGGCGAACACGACGTCGTCGACCACCTTCGGGGCGTCGTACGCGCACCGGATCCTCACCCGTTCGCCGGGCAGGGCATAGCCGCGGGTCGGATCCTCGTACTCGATCGACACCTTCTGGAACTGCACGGCCCGGGACAGCAGGCGCTCCTCGATGACCGCCTCCTCGTCGTCGCTGAGCTCCTCCGCGAGCATGATCCCGCGGCGCACCAGCGACTCACGGAACGCCCGGATCGCGGGGCCCGGTTCGTCGAAACAGATCAGCTCACCCCGGTCGAGCACCGCGCCCTGCTGACAGATCTGGCGCACCAGATCGGGAACGTGGGTCACCACCAGGATCGTCCGCCCCTCGGCCTGCATCTCGTCCACCCGCTCAAGACACTTGCGTTGGAACGACTCGTCGCCCACGGCCAGCACCTCGTCGACGAGCACGATGTCGGGGTCGACATGGATCGCCAACGCGAAGCCAAGTCGGGCGGTCATCCCCGACGAGTAGTGCTTGACCTGCATGTCGATGAACGGCGCGATCTCGGCGAAGTCGACGACGTCGTCGAAGATCCGGTCGACGTCGGCCTTGGTGAACCCCAGGATCGACCCGTTCAGGTACATGTTCTCGCGGCCCGTCAGATCGCCGTGGAATCCAGCGCCCAGCTCGAGCAACGCCGCGACCCGACCACGCGTGCGGATCGTTCCCGACGACGGCCGCATCGTGCCGGCCACGCACTTGAGCAGCGTCGACTTGCCCGATCCGTTGTGCCCCAGGAGTCCGGTGGTCTGCCCCTCGGTGACCGTGAACGACACGTCGCGCAGCGCGTAGAAGTCCTCGTAGGGCACCCGGCCGAACTTGATGATCCGCTCCTTGGCGGACTGCATCTTCTCCTTGTACAGGCGGAACTTCTTGGTGACCTCTTCGATCTCGATGGCGGCTGTCACGGCGGACTCAGATCTCCTCGCCGAAGTTGTCCTCGAGACGGCCGAAGATGTGCAGTGCCACCCACAACAGCACGACCGCGCCGAACCCGACGATCGCCAGGTTGCGCAGGTACCACCACACCGACCCTTCGGGAACCACCCCGGTCACCGGACCACCGTTGACGATCCTGGTGCCCGACCACACCCACTCGTGGTACAGCGCCCGCTGGAACGTGAGGATGATCGGCGTGATCGGGTTGACGAACCCCAGGTAGAAGGGCAGTCCGTGGTCGGCGAGCCGTTCGCCGATCAGCGGGTAGTTCCACACGATCGGCGTCGCCCAGAACCAGGCGAGCATCACCAGCTCGAGCAGATGCTGGGTGTCACGCAGGTACACGTTGATCGCGCTCAGCATGATCCCCAACGCCGCCGAGAAGGTGACCAGCACCAGCACGGCGGGGATCAGCAGCGGCAGGTACGCCCAGT
>JBDZVK010000411.1:0-2104 GCA_040255725.1 Actinomycetota bacterium | reverse complement strand
CGACCCGTCGATCAGACGCAGGCGCACCGTGAGATCGGTCGGCAACTCGTCGGGATGGCCGCGCAGCACATCGCGCTCCTCCAGCAGCGCGGCGATCGCACACGCGACACTCCCGACGCCGAGTTCGGCGCCGGTGACGACCATGCCGGCCAGGCGTGGGTGCACGGGGAGCTCGGCCATCTTCCGACCGAGGTCGGTGACCCGGCCGGAGTCGTCGAGCGCGCCGAGGTCGACCAGCAGTCGTCGCGATTGGTCCAACGCGGGGCGCGGCGGCGGATCGAGGAACACCAGCTCGTCCGCGGCGGTTCCCCACACCGCCAGCTCGAGCGCGAAGCCGGCCAGGTCGACCGTGGTGATCTCCGGTTCGGCGTGGGGTCGACGGGTGGCGTGTTCCATCCGGGACCACAGCCGGTAGGCGACGCCGGGTTCGGTCCGCCCCGCGCGCCCCGCACGTTGGTCGGCCGACGCCCGGGAGGTCGCACCGGTCGCCAATCGGGTGAGGCCGCTGCGCGGGTCGTAACGGGGAGTGCGGACCTGGCCGGCGTCGATCGCGACCCGGACGCCCTCGACGGTGAGGCTGGTCTCGGCGATGTCGGTGGCGAGCACCACCCGGCGGCGGCCCGGCGGCGAGGGCGCCAACGCGAGATCCTGCTCGGCAGGTGAAAGTGCGCCGAAGAGCGGCCGGACATCGACGCCGCCCAGGCGCCCGTCACGCTCCAGCATCGATGCGACCCGACGGATGTCGGCGGCGCCCGCGAGGAACACCAGGAGGTCGCCCTCGTCGTGAGCCAACGCGTGGCGCACGGCGGCCACGGTCGCCTCGGCGACGCGGGGCCGGCGACCGCGGCGTTGCTCGACGGGGCGCCACCTGACGTCGACCGGCCAGGCGCGGCCCTCACTCGTGATGACCGGAGCCGGGTCCGAGCCACCCAGCACACCGGCGACCCGTTCGGTGTCGGCGGTGGCCGACATGGCGAGGATGCGCAGATCCGGGCGCAGTGCGGCACGGGCGTCGAGGGTGAGCGCGAGGGCCAGGTCGGCGTGCAGGTTGCGTTCGTGGATCTCGTCGAAGATCACCAGCCCGACCCCGGGAAGGGACGGGTCGCGTTGCAGTCGACGGGTGAGGATGCCCTCGGTGATCACCTCGATGCGGGTGTTGGGCCCGACGTGACGTTCGTCGCGGGTGCGGTAGCCGACGATCCGGCCGACGTCCTCGCCGACCAGGTCGGCCATCCGTCGTGCCGCGGCGCGGGTGGCGAGCCGGCGCGGCTCGAGGATCACGATCCGTCGGTCCTCCAGCCACGGCTCGTCGAGCAGACGCAGGGGCACGATCGTGGTCTTGCCCGCACCGGGAGGCGCCTGGAGTACCGCTGAGGTGGTCTGCTCAAACGCCGAGCGAAGTTCGCCGATCACTTCTTCGACCGGTAGCGGCGACGCCGAATGGCCCGCGGGCACCGAAGAGTTCTCGGACGGCGGCATGGTCACAGTCTCACCGCGAACGACACCTGCGCTGCCACGCCCCGCTGAGCGCCCTGCTCGGCGGTCAGCGGCGGCGGTAGATGCTGTTCAGCGGCTTGGCCATGAGGTCACGCAGGAGCGGCTCGAAGTGCTCGAGCGGCTCGGTGTCATAGGCCGGGTCGAAGGCCACCTGATCGAACTCGGCGCAGAACTCGGCGGTCAGGTCGTAGTTGGGGTGGTCGCGGTACGCGTCGCGTCCGTCGCGGTCGAGGCCGAGGAAGTGGAAGAAGTAGTACCCCTGGAAGATCCCGTGGTGGGCGACCATCCAGTGGTACTCCTCACGCACGAACGGCTTGACGATCGCCGCGCCGATGTCGGGATGGTTGAACGACCCCAGCGTGTCGCCGATGTCGTGGATGAGCGCGCACAACACGTACTGGTCGTCGCGCCCGGCCCGCTCGGCACGGGTGGCGGTCTGCAATGAATGGGTGAGCCGGTCGACCGCGAACCCGCCGAAGTCGCCGTCGAGCAGACGCAGGTGATCCATCACCCGGTCGGGCAGGCGCTGGGCGGCGTACATCGCCTCGGTGGCGATGATGTCCCAGTCGGCTTTGGTGCCCTCGGTCATTTCGTGGAACTGCGCCTT
>JBDZVK010000410.1:0-2106 GCA_040255725.1 Actinomycetota bacterium | reverse complement strand
TCAGGATGTGGAGGATCTCCTCGGTCGCGTACGCCGATGACGAGATGCAGTCCGAGGAGAACACCGCGAGTGCGGTGGGTTTGCCGAGACGTTGCTCATCGAGTTCGTTGCTGTGCAGCGGTGGCCCCAACAGCCGCTTCTTGAGTCGGTACGACACCGGCTCGGGGAGCTCGGGCACCCGCGAGTGCTCGAGGCGGGTGGCGTGCGCGGCGTGTTCTGCCGGGTCAGAGAACGGGGACCTGCTCGACATCGAGTCTCTACCTCGAGTGCGTGCCATCCGTCTGACGAGGCGGGTGGGAAGCGCGAAGGTCTATCCCTCGGTGCGTCGGCGCGCAAGCCGGACCGAGCGGCCGCGCGGCGCGGCGATGAATCGTCCGTGTCGAGGGGTCAGCCCTTGATGCGGTAGCGGGGATTCAGCATCGCGAGGCGGCCGTGGTGGGAGCCGACGACGCCCGACACGTGCAGGCGCGTGCCGGGCGTGATCCCGGCGATCGTGCGCCGCCCGAGGAACACCACCGCGATCGAACCGGTGTCGTCGGTGAGGGTGATCTCGAGGGTCGCCACCCCCGACCACGGCTGGACCCGCATCGACTGGACCCGACCGTCGAGTTCGACCCGGTCGCGGAATCGGGCGGCGCCGATGCCCGAGTCGCCTGCCGAAGCTGGCCGCGGCCGGGCCGCGAGTGCCGCGAGGCGTGCGTCCACGGCATCGTCGTCGGATCCCGCTGGAGGAGGAGCAGCGCTGCTGCGCCCTTCGGGCACGGTGACCGGCGGGACCTGGGTGGTCGTGTGACTCTCGATCACGTCAGCGACGCTCACCCGGTTCTCGGCCCGGCCGGCCCGCAGGTGGTACGGCACGAAGGTCACGTTCACCCGGGGCAGGTCGTCGACCGCCTGGGCGATCGCCAACGCCGTGCGGTCGTGGAGGGTGCGGTGCCAGAACCGGCGGTACTCCATCTGCGGGAGCAGGATCGTCACCTCACGGTCACCTTTGCGCGCCTCGGCCGCGGCGACCTTCATCGCGCCGTTCGCGACCCGTCGGTCCGGGCACTCGGCGATCTGAAGGGGGATCCGACCCAGTCCCAGCGTCGTCCACTCCTCGGCGAGTTCCTTCGCCCGCTTCGCGTCGACCGCCAGGTGCACCGCGCGGATCTCGTTCGGTTGCAGGCTGCGCCCGTACCGCAGCGCCCGCGCCGCCGCCCGGTTCATCTCGTCGATCATCACCAACACCACCAACTTGGGCAGGATCCGCCGACTCGCGAGCTCCGCGGCCTCCTCTTCGAGCTCGGCTTCCTCCTCGGTGTACTGGCGGTTCATCCGCACCAGGGCGACCATCATGACGGGAACGAGGATCAACAGCACCCACACCCCGTCGGAGAAGAACTTGAACAGGAAGATGATCGCGACCGTCAGCGTCATCAGCGCGCCGCCGCCGTTGATCAGCAGGCCCCGGCGCCAGTGCGGTTCTCTGCTGGTGAGATGGTGCTTGGCCATGCCGCCCTGGCTCATCGTGAAGCTCGTGAACACCCCGATGCCGTAGAACGGGATCAGCTTGTTGACGCTCGCCCCCGACACCACGATCAGCACCATCGCGCAGCCGGCCAACAGGATGATCCCGTTGGAGAACACCAGTCGGTGGCCCCGCTTCATCAACTGGCGGGGCATGTAGGAGTCGGTTGCGGCGAAACCCGCGAGGCGCGGGAACCCGGCGAACGAGGTGTTCGCACCCAGGAACAGCACCAGCAGCGTCGTGAGCTGGAAGAAGAAGTACAGCCCGTGGCCGATCACGTCGCCGCCGAACACGGCCCGGCCCACCTGGGAGATCACGGTGGGCGACCCGGAATCGTACGGGGTCGCATGCACCTGGCTGGCGAGGAAACTCAACCCCAGGAACAACGTGCCCAGGATCGCGCCCATGATCACCAGGGTCTTCTGCGCGTTCTTCCACTGGGGTTTGTGGAACGTGTTGACCCCGTTCGAGATCGCCTCGACCCCGGTCAGCGCCGACGAGCCGGTCGCGAACGCGCCCATGATCACCCACAACCCGGCGCCCTTCATCACCGCGTCGGCGATCCCGTCGGTGCCGTGCGGCATCTTCATCAGGTC
>JBDZVK010000063.1:6512-11081 GCA_040255725.1 Actinomycetota bacterium | reverse complement strand
GGATGCGCCTCGGCGCTGAGCCGGTCGATCCACACCGTGCCGCCGGCGTAGTCGTAGGTCAGGGTGGCCGTGGCCGTGGTCGAACACCCGGGACGCGCACAGTGGCGTTGCATGACGGCACAGGCTATCGCCGAGCGTCCCGGAATCGGTGGTTGGTCGGTCGAAGTCACGCTCGCGGAACCCGCGCGAGCGGCGACGGGCCCCCACGCCACCGTTCACGTGACCGCGCAGGCGAAAACCGACACACGACCACACGTGAGGGCAGGATCGGCGAGACCTCACCACTACCATGGTGTCATGTCCGAGAACGGCCCTCCTCCGCCACCGCCTCCGCCGCGGCGCCCGTCTGGTGGCCAGAAGAGCGGCCCGTCGGGACCGCACCTCGACGGGGGTTGGCCGAAGTGGATGGTCTGGGTGCTCATCGGCGTCGTGGTGGTGGTCATCGGGCTCTACGCCGTCGGTTCCACCGGCAGCAGCAACGACATCTCGTACTCGTCGTTCATGCACGACGTGACGACGAACAAGGTCGAGTCGGTCAAGTTCAACAACGCCAACGGCCACATCAGCGGCACCTATTCCGACGGCTCCGAGTTCAGCACCAGCGGCCTGCTGGACTTTCCCTCCGAAGACCTCGCGACCCTGCGCAAGCACGACGTCAAGTTCTCGACGACCACCCCGAGCGAGAACAGTCTGCTGACGCTGCTGCCGTACCTGTTCATGCTCGCGATCCCGGTCCTGCTGATCTTCTGGTTCATGCGCCGGTCGTCGGGGCAGATGGGCGGGATCATGTCGGTGGGCCGCTCCAAGGCCAAGACCTACGACTCGGATTCGCCGCGCACCACGTTCGCGGACGTCGCCGGCTACGAGGGCGTGAAGACCGAGATCCGTGAGGTCGTCGACTTCCTCAAGCACCCCGAACAGTTCGCCCGCATCGGCGCGCGCATCCCCAAGGGCGTGCTGCTGGTGGGTCCGCCGGGAACCGGCAAGACCCTGATCGCCCGCGCCGTCGCGGGCGAGGCCGGCGTGCCGTTCCTTTCGGTGACCGGGTCGGACTTCATGGAGATGTTCGTCGGCGTCGGCGCCAGCCGGGTCAGGGACCTGTTCGCGACCGCGCGCAAGATGGGCCGGGCGATCATCTTCATCGACGAGATCGACTCGATCGGCCGCAAGCGTGGCGCCGGGCTGGGTGGCGGTCACGACGAACGTGAACAGACCCTGAACCAGATGCTCGCCGAGATGGACGGTTTCGAGGCGACCGAGGGCATCGTGATGATGGCGGCGACGAACCGTCCCGACATCCTCGACCCGGCGCTGCTGCGCCCGGGCCGATTCGACCGCCAGGTGGTCGTGCCGCTGCCCGAACTCGAAGAGCGCCTCGCCGTGCTCGCCGTGCACTCCAAGGGCAAGGACATCGCCCCCGACGTCGACCTTTCGGTGGTCGCCCGTGGCACGCCCGGCATGAGCGGCGCCGACCTGTCGAACCTCGTCAACGAGGCTGCTCTGCACGCCGTCCGCCAGTCGCGCGAGCAGGTCACGATGATCGACTTCGACTACGCACGCGACCGCATGTTGATGGGCCAACGCCGCGAGTCGTTGGCCATGTCGGACCGCGAAAAGGAACTCACGGCCTACCACGAGGGCGGTCATGCGCTCTGCGCGGCGGTGCTGCCCAAGGCCGATCCGGTGCACAAGGTCACGATCCTGCCCATGGGCATGGCCCTCGGGGTCACCATGCAGCTCCCCACCGAAGACCGCCACAGCTACGAACAGGACTTCATCGAACAGCGCATCGTGGTCGCCATGGGCGGCCGGATCGCCGAGAAGCTGGTGTTCGGGGTGTCGTCGTCGGGCGCGGCCAACGACCTGATGAACGCCACCGAACTGGCGACCCGCATGGTGCGCGAGTTCGGCATGTCCGAGCGTGTCGGGCCGATGGCCTGGGGCTCGGAGAGCGAGGTGTTCCTCGGCGAAGAACTCGGCCAGCCACGCAAGTACTCCGACGAGACCGCCCGCGTCATCGACGAAGAGGTCGAACGCATCCTGCGCGACGCCGAGGCGAGGTGCAAAGAGATCCTCACCGAGTACCGCCACAGCCTCGACCTGATCGCCAGGGCGCTGCTCGAACACGAGACCATCGACGGAGCCGAGGTCGAACGGCTCACCGAGATGGGCCGCCCCGGTGGTGGAGGTGGCGGGACGCCTCCGGTGCCGACGGGCGATCCGTCGGGTTCCGGCGACGCCGCCGCCGTGTTGAGTGTCGGCTCGAACGGTCCGGCCGGCGATCCGGGCTCGGACGACACCGACGGCTTCGGATCGACCACCGAAGTGGCCGGCGACGAGGCCACGGCACCCGCCGAGGACGACCAGCAGCCCGCCTGGGCGCACCGCCGCGGCATCGCGACCGATCCGCCGACCGCCTGAACGACCCTCGGGAACGGTCGGCCGTGCCGTCACGACGACCGGCCCGACCGATCAGGCCGACGCCAGCGCCTCGGTGAGTTCGCCGGCGTCGGGAGGTCCGACGAAAGAACGCTCGACGACACCTTCGTGGTCGGCCACGAGCAGCGTCGGCACCGCGTCGATGCCGTAGCGGTCGTGCAGATCGGGACGTTCCTGATACGAGACCCGCTCGATCGCCGTTCCCGGCGGGGCGAGCTGCTCGACCCGCTGCCAGGTCCGAGCACACACGTCGCAGGTCTCCGAAGAGAACACGACCACCAACCGCTCGGCCTCGGGATCGACGAAATCGCGCCGTTCGAGCTGCGCGGGCACGCTCCAGCGTTCGCCCTGCGCCAGGCGACCCGCATCGCGGCGTCGGATCACCGCCGCGACGGCGATGCCGGCCACGACGATGACGACGGCCACGACGATCTGGATCACACTCGGCAGTCTGCCGGGACGGGGCCCGTCGGAACCAGCCCGCCGGGCACGGCGGTCACGGATCGGCGAGTCCGCCGGCGATCGGCACCGCGGGGCTCGAGACCAGACCACGGTCGTCGGGGCCGGTCTGCAACCTCGACACCGTCACCGGCGCCGACGCCGTGAGCTCGAGCGCCGCACCCGGATGCTCCCGGAGCACCTCGGTCAGATCGATCGTGACCCGGCCATTGGCCGGGACGGCGCCGGCCTGACCGGCCAGCGACACCCGGGCGCGCTCGCCGCCGACGATCACCCACGCCGCCAGCCGGGCGGTCCGACCGGCGGAGGTGACCCCCAACTGGTCGAGACCCGGCGACTCCAGCCCCACGGGCACCACCCACGAGGTCGCCGACAGACCGAACGCCGGCGCCGCGAACGAACCGTGGCCGCTCGCCGGCGCGGCACCGTCGAACCACATCTCGGCGACCACCGCGCCGCCGTCGACGACCCGGCCCGACACGCTGAAGGCGACGCCCGGCGGAATCTGCTGCAACTGGTCGCTGCCGATCTCCTGCACCGCTCCCGACAGCAGGTCGATCGTCATGGGAGGCGGCTGACCGTTCGTGGCCGGGTCGTCGACGGCGAAGGTGAGCCGCACCGTCGCGGCGGTGGCACCCGGGTTGGCGACCAACAGCCGCGGCTGCACGCCCTCGCCCGTCGACACGGTGGGCAACGAGAAGCGGGTGAGCGGCGTCGCCGAACCGAGCGCGAGCGACACGCCCTTCGGTGGCGAGCCCTTGCCGATCTTCGGCCCGGACCCGTCGAAGGTCTGATAGCGCCAGGCGACGAGGCGACCGGCCCGCGTCGTCACCGCCGCGCCGAGATCGCTCCGCCGGTTCTGCACTTCGGCGACGTCGACCAGTACCACGCTGCGACCCGGCACCGCGAGGCCCTGGGTCGCCTGGGGGCGCCGGAACCCGTCCGGGGTGAGGAACGTGACGTCCGCCGTCGCGAGATCGTCGAAGGGGTTGAACAACGCGAGCGTCTCGGACGCACCACGCTGGGTGTCACCCCCGGCGAAGAACCACTCCTCTGACGAGACCGTGGCACACGCGGCCGTCGTCTGGGTGTCGGGGCCCCCGACGCGTTGTTGCGCGACGACGCCGCCGTGACGCGACTCGACGATCGCCGCGACCACGGTGGACCCAGCGAAACCGAGCGACACCTCGCGCGTCGCATGAGCGGGCACGCCGATCCGTCGCCCGGCCCGGTGTTCGTCGGCCGTGACCGTGGTGACGACCACCTGCCGGGCGTACGCCGCGCGGTTGGTCAGCACGATCGTGGACCGGTTCGCCGGCGCGCCGCCACAGAACCAGGTGGTCGATGCCGTGGCCAGCGGCGCCGACACCGGCATGGACCGGTCGCGGGCCGTGCGCGACGGTCGCGCGTAGGTGGCCGCGCCCACCTGGACGGTGTCGGACTCGTCCGGGATGCGCTGCGGTCCACGCGCGGTCGACGGTCGGTCGACGACCACCCCCACGACGACGAGCGCGACGAGCGCGACACCGACCACGAGCCGGTGCAGCCGGCCGGGCGCGAGCGTCGAGGGCTTCCGAGGAGACACCGACGGCCGGCTCACGGTTCGTCGCCTTCGGGTTCGTCCGTCGGGCGGGGTGGGTCGGCGGCTCCGCGGTCGCCCGGATCGCCGCT
>JBDZVK010000063.1:0-6412 GCA_040255725.1 Actinomycetota bacterium | reverse complement strand
GGCGGCTCCGCGGTCGCCCGGATCGCCGCTCGGTCGGCTCCCGTCGGCGCGTTCGAGTCCGTCGCCTGCGCCCTCGTCACCGCCGGGTTCGTGTCGTCCGGCGTCGTCACCGTCCACGTCGGGCGCGGCCCCGGCCGGCGGCGCGCCGTCGTCCTCGTCGTCGCCGACGCGCACCTCGGTGACCTCCACCGCGCCGGTGGTCGTCGTGCCCGACCCGAGCTGCACGAACGAACCCGGTCCCTCCATCGCGACCGGCGGCGCCTCGTCGGCGAGGATCTCGCCGGTGCGACGACGACGCCCGAGGAACCAGGCCACGACCACCGCGATCCACGCGAGACCGACCAGCACCAACACGATCGGCCGGCCGATCCCGTCGGCACGGCTGAGCGTCGCCGCGCCGGGGCCGGGCACGACGAAGCCCTGTTCCCAGCCCCACAACGTGACCGGTTTCGCGGCCCTGCCGGCAATCTCGAGCCGCCACGAACCGTCGGCCGGTTGCCCGGTGGCCAGGATGCCGGCGGCCGGCACGGTGAAGCGGGAGGTACGGGTCGGGTCGACCGAGCCTGGGACGCGCCGACCGACCGGCGCATCGAGCGCATCGGAAACCGACGACCCGGGGTCCAGGTCGCCCGGATACAGCCGCTGGCCGGGCTTCCACGCTTCGTTGCGGTACACGACCACGGCGTCGTTCACCGACACCCGCGCCAGGTCGAGCTGGTCGTCGAGGGCCGCCAACAGCCCCGGCGGAGGCGGGTGGGCCACCGACCGGTACGGCAACGGCACGTTCTGACGTGGCAGCACGATGTAGCGCACATCCATGTCGGCCAGCACCCGACCGAGACGGGTCGTCTCCGATCCGGTCGCCAACTCCAGGGCATCGACGATCGCCTCGGAACCGTGCGGATCGGCCGGCACCCAGAGTTCGTCCATCCTGGCCATGCCGTGGTTGGTCACCCCCACGCTCGAGGTGTCGCCGAGGTGCCAACCGGCCACCGGCATCACCGACGGGTCGCCGACCCAGAGCACCCGGAACGCCGTGTGGGACCGCTGGGTCGCGACGAAGTCGAGCGCCTGGTCGAGACCGACCGGCGCCATCTTCCATCTCCCGTCCGCCGCGTTGCCCACCGTGGGCAGCACCGACACGACGAGCGCGCACGTCGCGACCACGGTGGCGACCTGCGCGGCGCCGAAACGGAAGGTCGGCAGATCGGCCTCGACGGCGGCCGCGCCACAGGCCGTCGAGAAGGCGAGGGCGACGGCGGCAGGCGCGAGGAACACCTCCGGGGCCGGCGTGGGAATACCGAACCAGTCCTGCTGCCCCAACCACACCACGCCGAAACACGCGCCGGCGACCGTCCACGCCCGCACACCCCATGCGAATCGCCACGACCGGCCGATGAACAACGGCAGCGCCGCCGCGACGAGAAACGCGTAGCCGAGCACGCCGGCACCCATCGGCCCGGACTCGAAACGCAGGATCCGGTCCAACCCGAGCCACCCGTGCACCCCGCCCCCCATGCCCGCGAGCGACCACAACGATCGCGCCGGTCCGGCGAGGGTCCACGGCAGCACCAACACGGCCGCGACCACCACCGCTCCGAGCGTGGTGAGCACCAGACGGGCGATGCCGGCGAGACGTCCCGACACCAGCGAGCCGACGATCAGCCCGATCGCGACGACCACCGCGACCGCGGCGACCGACGGGACGAGGGTGCCGACCACCGCGAGCAGCAGCCCGAGTCCGAGCGCCGGCGACCACCACCGTGCCCGCACGGTGTCCGCGGCGAGGGCGCCCCGGTCGCGGAAGGGGGCCAGCCGCATCGCCCGGACCGCCGACTGCAGGATCCACGGCGACACCGCGTACACGAGCAGGCCGCCCCACGCCCCTTTCGACAGTGCGTTCCAGGGGACCGGCACGGCGGCGTACACGACGAGGGCCACGAACGACGCCCGCCGACTGCCCAGCGGCCGCGCCACCCGCCAGGCGCCCCACAGCCCGAGCGGGATCGGCAGCAGGATCGCGACCCGTCGCACGAAGCCGAACGCTCCCCCGAAGACCGAGCCCACGATCGCCAGGGGCGCGAGGCCCCCCGAGGGCGACTGGGCGCTCCCGAGCCCCGCGGGGTTCCACGACCCGACCCACGTGCGCCACACCGACGAGAGGCTCACCGGCGGGTCGGCGAAGGCCCCCACCGCGGGCAGCGATCCGAAGAACAGTTCGCGGGTGCCCACGGCGAGCACGACGATGACGCCGATGATGCCCCACGACACCACCGAATAGGAGCGCCGCGGCGCGCCGGTGCGCACGAAACTGTCACGTTCCTCGTCGTCGACCTCGGCGCCCAGATGGGCGTCGCGGACCGCGACGTCCGCCGCGACGTCGCCGTCGGCCGCATCGAGCGCCTCTTCGGCCCGCGCCCGCCGGTGCGCCTGCACGAGCCCGTCGAGCCGGGCCCAGGTGCGCGTCTGGAGCTGCGCGATGCTGCGGTCGTTGCGTTCTCGGATCACCCGCACCCGGCGACGCGCCCGGATGATCGACGGGATCGCCCGCAGGTTCGTGCCCCAGGCGCCGATCTGGGCGCGGGCGTGCTCGCGGCGCCCGATCGACCACTCGACGATCGCCTCGATCACCGACACGACGAGGAGCTGGGGCACGAGCAGCGCCAGGTGCCCGAGCCGGTAGTTGCTCAACACCGTCCGGATCCGGTGCGCGGCGTCGACGCGGGCCAGTCCGGCAGCGTCGACCCGTTCGCCGAGCGTCTGGCGGTGGCGGGCCCGGGCACGCGGGGCGACCACGACGCGGGCACCCACCAGATGGGCACGCCAGCACAGGTCGAGATCTTCTCCCAACAGGTCGATACCCGGATCGAAGCCCTCCAGGTGGGCGAACAGGTCGGACCGGACCAGCGTGCAACCCCCCGTCACCGCGAACACGTCACGGACCGCGTCGTGCTGACCCTGGTCGAGTTCGTGGTGTTCGGCGTACGGCGCACGGCCGGCCGACCGGTCGACGGTGAACCCGACGCTGAGCAGCTTGTCGGGATGGTCCCAGTCGACGACCTTGGGGCCGACGATGCCCGCGTTCGAGCGGAAGGCCTCGGCGACGAGTTCGTGCACACAGTCGGGGTCGAGGGCCACGTCGTCGTGGCACAGGCAGTAGAACGACGCCCCGCTGACCAACTCGAGGATCTCGTTCGTGGTCGGCCCGTAACCGACGTTCGTCTCGAGTCGTCGGACGAACGCCCCGGGCAGGATCCGGGCCACCCGCGGCGTGGGATCGATGTCGCTCGCCGCATCGACGACCAGCACCGAGAGGTTGGCGTAGCTCTGGGCTTCGAGCGAGCCGAGGACGTCGTCGAGCCACGGACCCGCGTTGTGGACGACCACGACCGCGACGACCGGCGGCGTGCCGTCGCCGTCGGGTCCGGACGGATCGCCGGGTTCCGCGCCGGGTGTGGCGCCAGGGTCGGGACCCGCCGGGGACTCGTCGTCGAGGTCCGCCAACTCGGCGAACGCCTCGGCCCGGCTGGCCAGGGTGATGTGGTCGCCCCGCTCAGGCGTCGGCGTGTCGTCGGCATCCACGATGGTCCAATCGTAGTGACGGTCCCAGCGGCGACCGGTGCCCGGGTCGACCGCTGCGTACCCGCCCGGCGACCGCCCGGCGTTCCGGATCCTCTCGATCCGGGCATACCCTGTGACCGATGGCACCTGTTGCCGTGCAGCACCCGGGAAAGCTTCAACCACGAACCAGACGGTCGACGCCGCGGGTCACCCGATCGAGCCCGACCGTCGAGCGGAAAGGACCGCCATGACCCTGCTCTCGGACATCGCGAACAAGCTCGAGCGCGCCGAAGCGCTCGACGACATCGGCGAGGCGCTCACGGGGCCGGTGGCGGCCGCCACGAGACCCGACGGCGTCAAACAGGCGCTCTCGGGAGGATGGTTGGGTCATCAGCTCCATCCGATGCTCACCGACGTGCCGCTCGGAGCCTGGCTCAGCGCGACCGCGCTCGACGTGCTGGGCAACGCACACGACGGCGTGGCGGCACGTCGTCTCGTCGGCATCGGCATCCTCGCCGCGTTGCCGACCGCCGCATCGGGTGCATCGGACTGGGTCGACACCTACGGCGGCGAGAAGCGTCTCGGCGTCGCCCACGCCCTCGGAAACTCCGTCGCGCTCGTGTTGCAGTGCGCGTCGTACCGGGCCCGCCGCCGGGGCAGGCGCGGAAGGGGCGCGCTCATGAGCATGGCCGGGCTCGGCGCCGCACTGGGGTCGGCGTATCTGGGCGGTCACCTGTCGTACGCCCTCGGGGTGGGCGTGAACCACACCGCGTTCGAGTTCCCGCCCGACGACTGGACCGACGTGATCGCCGAGGACGACCTGGTCGACGATCGGCCGATCCGGGCCGACGCCGGCGGCGTACCGGTCATGGTGGTGCGCCACGGCGGCGCCATCCGGGCACTCTCGGCGACCTGCAACCATGCGGGCGGGCCGCTGGACGAAGGCGAGATCGTCGACGGCTGCGTGGTCTGCCCGTGGCATCAGAGCCATTTCCGGCTCGCGGACGGGGTCGCTCGCCGAGGTCCCGCGGCGATCGCCCAGCCCACGTGGGCGACCCGGGTCATCGACGGCCGCGTCGAGGTACGCGCCACCGCCTGAGTGGCAGGCGTCACGGCGAAAAAATCGCGCCGGGTGCTTGCAACTGTTTAACAAACGCGCTAACTTGCTAGCAGACGCACTCACCCCCACAGGAGCATCCACCGTGCCCGAACTCAACCTCCCCGAGGTCGACCTCCCCGAGCTCAGCTTCGATGACGTCACCCGGACCCTCAAGGACGCCGCGTACGTCGTCATCGGATTCGGCGTGCTGACCGCGCAGAAGGTGCAGGTCCAACGCCGCGAGCTCACCCAGCAGGCCGAGGACTTCACCAGGGACCTCCCCGAGCAGCTCAACGCGCAGATCGCCGAGGTCCGCCAGAACCTCGACAAGTACACCTCCGAGGCGACGGCCCGGCTCGAGAAGCTGTCGGGCAACTTCGACGACCAGTTCAAGGCCGTCGAAGACCGCCTGGCCGAGCTCGAGGCGCGCATCGACGCACTCCTCGACGACGTCGCCGCCCGGCTCCCCGACCAGGCCGCCGACCTCGTCTCCCAGGCCCGCGACGCCGCGCGCGACGCCCGTTCCCAGGTGCGCAGCATCGTCGGGCGCGCCGCCTGAGCACCTCACCAGCCTGCCGGCGACCGGGTCCCCCCTTCCCGGAGTCGGCAATGGTCGGGTCGACCGGGCCACGCCCAGGTCCCCGATCATCGCTCGGCAGTTCGTCGACCCCCCATCGGCACTCCGAGCACCACCAGCGGAGGACCCTCCCCAGGGTCCTCCGCTCTGGTTTTCCGTGCCGGGTCTTCTGCGACGCCGATCCGCCGGGAGCACCGGCGAACCGGTGGCGGCCGTTACGCTGACGCAGCGATGCAGCGCACCGGTGCAGGCCCATGAGAGTCGCGGTCGTCGCACCCCGACCGGTACCGCCGCTGTGGGGCGGTACCGAACGCGCCGTCGCGGCGATGCGCCGGGCCGTCGACGATCTCGACGGGCACACCGCCGAGGTGGTCGAGCTGCCGGTCGACGAGACCAACCTGTGTGACCTGATCGACGCCTACCGTCGATTCGCGGCGCTCGACCTCACCGCGTACGACCGCGTGATCTCGGTCAAGTACCCGGCGTGGATGATCGACCACCCCGACCACGTGGTGCACATGTTCCACCCGCTGCGCGGCCTCTACGACGCCTACGAGGCGTTCGGCCTGCCGCTCGTCGCGGAACCGCGATCGGCCCATGCCGCGGGCATCCTCGAGCTGATCGGTCGGCACAACGACCGCGCCGCGGTCGAAGAGTTCTTCGACCGGTTCGCCGCACTCGTCGCCGCCGAGGGCCGTGACGCGCCCGACCTGGCCTTTCCCGGACCCTTCGCGCGGGCGATCGTCCACTGGCTCGACGCGATCGCGCTCACCCCTCCCCGCGCCCGCGCCCACTTCGCGATCTCCGCCACGGTCGTCGCGCGTCCCGAGTACTTTCCCCGGGGCCTGCGCCCCAGGGTCCTGCCGCTGCCGACCGAGCTGCCCCTCGACCGGCCCGAGACCGCACCCGGGCACACCCTGTTCACCGCCTCACGGCTCGACGCCCCCAAACGCCTCGACCTGGTCATCGACGCCATGGGACTCATCGAGGCGCCGGTGCGTCTGGCGATCGCCGGGACGGGACCCCTCGACGCCGACCTCCGCGCCCGTGCAGCCGACGACCCGCGCATCGAGTTCCTCGGCTTCGTCCCCGACACCGAGCTCGTCGACCACTACCGGGGCGCCATCGCGGTGCCCTTCGTCCCCTTCGACGAGGACCAGGGGCTCATCTGCATG